>CAZIVZ010000516.1:0-2503 GCA_964542495.1 uncultured Aquihabitans sp. | reverse complement strand
GACCGCCGCTTCAGCGTGGCGTCGGGCGGCATGACGCTCACGTTCTTCGCCATGTTCGGCACCTTCTTCCTGGTGGCCCAGTACTTCCAGCTGGTCCTCGGCTACTCGCCGTTCCAGTCCGGCCTGCTCCAGCTGCCGATGGCCATCGTGATGATGGCCCTGGCACCCAACATCCCCAAGTTCGTGGCCCGGTACGGCGCGGCTCGCGTGGTGCCGGTGGGCCTCACCTTCATCGGCCTCGGCCTGCTGGCGTTCTCCCGGGTGCAGACCGACAGCTCGATCTGGGCCGTGTACCTGGCGATCGTCCCGCTCGCCGCCGGCATGGCCACCACCATGACGCCCCTCACCACGCTGATCATGTCGTCGGTGCCGCTCGGCAAGGCCGGGGTGGGATCGGCCATGAACGACACCACCCGCGAGCTCGGCGGTGCCCTCGGCGTGGCCATCCTCGGTTCGGTGGTGACCTCGCAGTACACGTCGAGCCTGGGCCCGAGCATCGCGGCACTGCCCGAGCAGGCCCGCACCGTCGCCGACAGCGGGCTGAGCGGCGCCCTCGCGGTGGCCGAGCGCATCGGCGGCCCTCAGGGCGCGGCCCTGGCCGACGCGGCGAAGTCGGCCTTCGTCGACGGCCTGGGCCTGGCGGCCGTGACCGGCTCGATCGCCGTGTTCATCGCCGCCGGTGTCGCCTACTTCCTGTTGCCCCACGGTGCGCCGGCGCCCGGCGCGGTGGCGGTGCACGGCCACGGCGACCTGCCCGCCCACACCCACGCCGACCTCGCCCACGAGAGCGCAGCCGGCGACCTCGTGGACGACGGCTACCTGGAGCCAGACCCGGTCATCGACTGAACCTCCGCCGCACGGCGCAGGCTGTCACCGACCGAGGCTCGTGCGCTCGAGCCGCATGGTGCGGCTCGACTGCACGAACCTCGGAGGGCGAGGGCGAGGGCGAGGGCAACTATTCCTGGGCGGGGGCGGTGGCGGGTGCCTCGTACGCCGTGAGCTGGGCGGGCGGGTGATCCACCCATGCGGCCTGGCCCGTGGCGTACTGGAGGAGGCGGGCCACGGTCAGCGGGTCCCGCATGACCAGCACGTCCCAGATGAGGCCGTCGCGCTGGGCCTGGGCCAGTGCCCGCCCACCCGCCGTGCGCCGCCCGGGCACATCGGTGGTGAGCAGGACGAGGCGGAAGCGCCGGGCGTCTTCGGCCGCGATCTCCGACCGCAGGACGGCCGCCTTGCCGAGCGCCTTCCACAAGGTGTCGGTGCGCTTGAGCCCCGGGCGTGAGCTCGAGAACGCTCCCGACACGTCGAACAACCACTCGTGGCCTCCGGCCTGGGTGACGAAGTTGACCTCGGCTCCGCAGGCGAACTTCTTGTTCGGGACCAGGCCGGACCCGAACCCGCAGTGCTCGAGCAGCTGGTGGGCGAACGCCTTGGCCCGGGTGCCATCCGCGGTGGCCCGGCGCTGGAAGGCGACCGCGTCCGACGAGCCTTCGGCGCGCAGGGTCTCCGAGATGGGCGGCAGCAGCACCTGGGCCCGCTGCTTCTCGTCCCACTCGACCTGGCGGCGGGCCTCGTCGATGCGCGCCGTGGCCGCCTGCACGTAGGCCTCGTCGGTGTCGTACCCGACGAAGTGCCGGCCGGTGCGCACGGCCGCGACACCGGTGGATCCCGAGCCCATGAAGGGGTCGAGCACCAGGTCGTCTCGGAAGGTGTAGAGGCGCATGAGACGATCCGGCAGCTCCACCGGGAACGGCGCCGGGTGCCCCACGCGGCTGGCCGACTCGGGCGGGAGCTCCCAGAGGTCGAGGGTGAGGTCGAGGAACGGATCGGCGTCGATGCGACCGTCGTGGGGCCGACCTTCCTCGATGCGCCGCTCGGTGGAGCCGGCGCGATCGAAGCGGCCCTTGCTGGCCACGATGACCCGCTCGGTGAGATCTCGCAGCACCGGGTTCTTGGAGCTGCGGAAGCTGCCCCACGCGCAGTTGCCGCCCGCGCCTCGGGCCTTCTGCCAGATGATCTCGCCGCGCAGGAGCAGGCCGAGGCGGTCCTGGAGGATGTGCGTGACGTCGGCCGAGAGCGAGCGGTAGGGCCGCCGGCCGAGGTTGGCCACGTTGACGGCGATGCGCCCGCCCGGCTCGAGCACGCGCACGCACTCGGCGAACACCTCGGTGAGCATCTCGAGGTACTCGACGTAGGAGGCCGGGATGGCGTCGTCGGTCAGGTCCTCCTCGTAGGCCTTCCCGGCGAAGTAGGGCGGCGAGGTGACGACGAGGGCCACCGAGGCGTCGGGCAGCTGCGGCATGTGGCGGGCGTCGTGCACCCAGATCCGGTCGACCTCGGGGGCCACCGCCACCTCGTCGTCGGTGCTGATCGCCGGAGCGCCGAAGCGGTCGTAGAACGCGGAGGCGTCGTGGTTCTCGCGACGGCCGACGCCGAAGTTCGACGTGGACGTGCCGGGTCGGCGGGGAGGTCGCGGGGCCACGATCGAACCCTACCGAAGGGG
>CAZIVZ010000515.1:0-2509 GCA_964542495.1 uncultured Aquihabitans sp. | reverse complement strand
ACGAACCCGGCGGCGCTGCCCTCCGCGCCAACCGTGCCCGATGTGGTGGTGCCCCCGCGCCACCGCTCCGCGTCCCACCGGCTCGACCGCCTGTCGGTGCGCGGCCTCTCGGTGCACCTCGACGACACGCACCAGGTCCACGACCTGGACCTCGACGTGGCGCGGGGCCAGCTCGTGGTGATCACCGGACCGGTGGGCTCGGGCAAGTCGGTGCTGGTGCGGGCCCTGCTCGGCCTCGTGCCCCGGGCTGCCGGAACCATCTGCTGGAACGACGAGCCCGTGGAGGAGCCGTCCGCCGTGCTCGTTCCGCCGCGCGTGGCCTACGTGCCCCAGGTGCCCCGGCTGTTCTCCGAGGAGCTGGCCAGCACCGTGCTCCTCGGCGTCGAGCCGGGGGGCCTGGACCGCGCCCTCTCGCTGGCACGCCTCGACGAGGACCTCGATGAGATGGTGCACGGCCACCGGACCCTGGTGGGCCCCAAGGGGGTCCGGCTCTCGGGCGGGCAGATCCAGCGCGCCGCGGCGGCGCGAGCGTTCGTGCGGGAGCCGGAGCTGCTCGTGGTCGACGACCTCTCGAGCGCCCTCGACGTGGCCACCGAGACCGCGCTCTGGGACGGGCTGTTCCACGGGGCCGACGGCGACCGCACCGTCCTCGCCGTCAGCCATCGCCCGCGGGTCCTCGAGCGGGCCGACGTGGTGGTCACCCTCGCCGAGGGCCGACGGACCTCCTGATCCCCGCCCCGCACGCGGGGACCAGGAGGCCGCGGCCTTCCGCCGAGGTCAGGAGGGCTTGACGCCGCGCCAGTCGTTGCCCGTGCGGTGCTCCCACGGCAGCAGGGGGCGGGGCAGGACCATGTCGGCGCGAGCCCAGGGCAGGTACCGCTGGGTGCCGTTGACGGTGGTGCGGGCTTCCGAGGGCATCATCGGCCGGTTGGCGCCGTAGCCGTCGATCCACTTCCAGGCGTACATGTTCTTGGTCTCGCTCATGGACGTGACGGTACGGACGGCCCGACACGCGGCGGTTTCGCCGACGTGAGGGCCGCGTTGAGGGTGCCTGAACCGGATCTGACCGCGCCCCGGCGCTCAGGCGCCGTGGCAGACCTTGAACTTCTTGCCGCTGCCGCAGGGGCACGGGGCGTTGCGCGGGGTCTTGTCCCACTCGGACTTGACCACGGGGGTCTGGACCTCGGGCTCGGCCATCTCGGCGGGGCCCTCGCCCCCCTCGGCGGCGGCCTGGGCCCGGGCGGCCACGCGCATGCCGTCGCTCGACTCCGACGGGTCCTCGGGCCCCGACAGCGCGAGGTCGGACACGTCCGCGCTGGGGGCGGGGGTCTGGTCCACGACCTGGACGTGCATCACGTACTTGACGAAGTCCTGGGCGATCGACTTCATCATCGTGCCGAACATCTCGTAGCCCTCGCGCTGCCACTCGACGAGCGGGTCACGCTGTCCCATGGCCCGCAGCCCGATGCCCTCCTCGAGGTAGTCCATCTCGAGGAGGTGCTCGCGCCAGTGCTGGTCGATGATGCTGAGCATCACCTGGCGCTCGATCTGGCGCATGACGTCGGCGCCGAGGGCTTCCTCGCGCTGCTCGTAGTACGCGGTGGCCTCGCCGAGCAGGAGCTCCTGGAGGGCGTCGGTGTTCGGCGCCTCGCCCATCTGCTCCTGGGTGAGCTCGGTGGGCCAGAACGTGGAGACCTCCAGGTGCAGTCCCTCGAGGTCCCACTCGTCGTGGGCGTCGGAGACGCAGAACGTGGCGACGGTGGCGTCGACGGCCTCGGCCAGGTAGTCGAGCGTCTCGTCTCGCAGGTCGGCGTCGAGGAGGATCTGGTCGCGGCGCTTGTAGATCACCTTGCGCTGCTCGTTCATCACCTCGTCGTACTTGAGCACGTTCTTGCGGATCTCCGCGTTGCGTTGCTCGACGGTGTTCTGGGCCCGCTCGATGGCCTTGGTGACCATCTTGGCCTCGATCGGGATGTCGTCAGGGAGGGCCTTGCCCATCACCCAGTTCATGGCGCCGGTGGCGAACAGGCGCATGAGCTCGTCCTCGAGCGACAGGTAGAACCGGCTCTCGCCCGGGTCTCCCTGGCGGCCGGAGCGGCCGCGGAGCTGGTTGTCGATGCGACGCGAGTCGTGGCGCTCGGTGCCGAGGACGTAGAGGCCGCCGATCTCGCGGACCTTGGCGCCCTCGGCCTCGGTCTGGGCCTTGTAGTCGGCGAGGAGCTTCTCGTAGCGGGCCTTACCGTCGTCGGTCTCGGGGTCGAGGCCCTCGGCGCGCACGTCCTTCAGGGCCAATCCCTCGGGGTTGCCGCCGAGGAGGATGTCGACGCCACGGCCGGCCATGTTGGTGGCCACGGTGACCGAGTGGAGCCGGCCGGCCTGGGTGACGATCTCGGCCTCCCGGGTGTGCTGCTTGGCGTTGAGCACCTCGTGGGGCACGCCTCGCTTGGCGAGCAGGCGGGAGAGCTTCTCGGACTTCTCCACCGAGATGGTGCCCACCAGCACGGGCTGG
>CAZIVZ010000514.1:0-2509 GCA_964542495.1 uncultured Aquihabitans sp. | reverse complement strand
TACCCGGATCCCGAGACCTACTGCGGCAACGTCAACCCGATCGGGCCGCGCGGCGTCTACGACGAGGCCAAGCGCTTCGCCGAGGCCATCACGATGGCGTACCACCGCCACCACGGGCTCGACGTCCGCATCGTGCGGATCTTCAACACCTACGGCCCGCAGATGCGCCCCGACGACGGCCGCTCGGTCTCCAACTTCATCGTGCAGGCGCTCGAGGGCCGGCCCATCACCGTCTACGGCGACGGCAGCCAGACGCGCAGCTTCTGCTACGTCGACGACGAGGTGCGGGGCTTCCTGGCCCTGCTCGACTCGGACCTCGTCGGGCCCACCAACATCGGCAACCCCCACGAGTACACCATCCTGGAGCTGGCCCAGGCGGTCATCGAGGTCACCGGGTCGACGTCGGACATCGTGTTCGAGCCGCTGCCGGTCGACGACCCGATGCAGCGCAAGCCCGACATCACCCGCGCCTCGGAGCACCTGGGCTGGAAGCCCGAGGTCGGCCTCCACGACGGCATCGCCCAGACCGCGGCGTACTTCCGGCGGGTGCTGGGCCGCTGACCCGAGCGGGCCGGGCTGGGGCGAGCTGACCTAGGTCAGCTCGGGCAGGAGGTGACCGGCTCGGCGGGGTCGGTGCCGAACCGCTCGGCGAGCCAGTCCAGGCCCTGGCGGTAGGCCGGGGGCGCGGCGGCCCCGTGGCCGGCGCCGTCGGTCAGGATGCGGCGCTCCACCATCTGGTGGACCTTGCACATCCGCTCGAGCAGGAACTGCGAGAGGATCACCGGCACCACGTCGTCGGCGTCGCTGTGGACCACGAGGATCGGGTCGTCGGTGGCCACCTTGCCCGGGTCGTTCTCGTCGGCGAGCTCGGCCCACGGGCCCTCGTCGAACGCGGTGGGCAGGGTCACCTCGCCGGCCGGCAGGTCCGAGACGGCGCCGAACACGTCCCCGGCGCACCCCTCGTCGACGGCGTCGAGGCGCTCCTCGGCCTGCGGGGTGAGGAACGTGGCGGGGTCGGCCTCGGGGTAGGCGGCCTCGTAGCCGGCGACCATCAGGAACTTGAAGCCGGCCGGGGCCCCTCGGAGGATCACCTGCATCTCGGTGGCCGGGGCGCCGGCGAAGGTGCCCACCACGTCGAGGTCCGGCGCCCACTCCTCGGCCACCTGGTTCGCCCAGAGGGCGCCGTGGCCACCCTGGGAGTACCCGGCGATGGCCAGGCGCCGGCCGGGGTCGGCCCCGGGCAGGGAGCCCGCGGCGACGATGGCGTCGATCACGCTGCGCCCCTCGCTCTTGCCCACGAGGTACGGGTGGCGGCCGGGGGTGCCCAGGCCCTCGTAGTCGGTCATGGCCACGAGCCAGCCGGCTTCGACCTGGTCGCCCATGAGCAGCAGCTCGCTCCCCGGGTCCTTCGACGGTGCGCAGTCATCCGCGATCCCGGTGGTGCCGTGGGCGATGGTGAGCAGGTTGCGGCCGCCGGCGGGGGCGGGCGCGTCGGGTACGAGCACGGTGCCGGTGACGGCGATCGGGTCTCCTTCGAGCGACTCCGACCGGTACATGATGCGGTAGGTCGTGGCCCCGTCGACCACCGTCGGGGTCAGCTCCTGGTAGCGGATGAGCGACCCGTGGTCGCCGGCGGGCAGTGGATCGGGGACCGCGTAGAAGTCGGCGTCACCCGTGACCACCTCCGCTTCGGGCGCGGTGGTGGTCGACGTCGAGGTCGAGGTCGAGGCGGACCGGTCGGCGACCGTGGTGGTGGGGCCGGCGTCGTCGGCGCCGGCATCGCTGCTGCACGCGGCGACGACGGAGGTGAGCGTCAGCACCACGGCCACGAAGGAGAGCCGTCGACGGGCCATGGTCAGTGATCTCTCGATTCGGCTTCGGTGCGGTTGGCCAGGTACCAGTCGACGGTGGCGCGGAGCCCGTCGGCGAAGGGCGTGGTGGCCTCGAACCCGAACCGCTCCCGGGCTCGGGAGTTGTCGACCCGCCTCCGGGGTTGGCCGTCGGGCTTCGACGCGTCCCACCGCAGCTCCCCGGTGAAGCCCGTGGCCGCGGCCACGTGCCCCACGAGCTCTCGGATCGGCATCTCGTGGTCGGTCCCCAGGTTCACCGGGTCGGGGTCGTCGTAGCGCTCGGCGGCGGCCACGATGCCGGCGGCGGCGTCGTCGACGTAGAGGAACTCCCGGCTGGCCGACCCCGTGCCCCACAGCTCGATGTGGTCGGCGCCGCTCTCGACAGCCTCGACGCACTTCTTCACCAGGGCCGGGATCACGTGGCTGACCGACGGGTTGAACTTGTCGCCCGGCCCGTAGAGGTTGGTGGGGATCAGGTAGATCACCTCCTGGCCGTACTGCTCGCGCACCGTCTGGGCGTGCACCAGCTGGGCCAGCTTGGCGATCCCGTACGGTGCATTGGTGGCCTCGGGGTAGCCGCCCCACAGCGACTCCTCGTGGAACGGGACCGGCGGCTCCTTCGGGTACGAGCACACCGTGCCCACCAGCACCGTCTTGGC
>CAZIVZ010000513.1:0-2511 GCA_964542495.1 uncultured Aquihabitans sp. | reverse complement strand
GTGTCGTCGGCGTCGAACGCCAGCGCTCGCACGGGCACCCGAGCACCGTACGCGCTCGGGCTGGTCGCCCCATCCCGCTCCGACGGACCGCCACCGCCGTCCGAACCTCACGCGCGAAATCGACCGGAACGCGGCTCCCACACACCACATTCGCAGGGGGTTGGGGGTGAGGGGGGGGTGAGGGGTCAGGGGCGGCGCCAGAGGACGAAGGGGAGGATGAGGCCGGAGCCGGCGGCCCGGAGGCCTTCGGCGGCGACGGCGAGGGTCCAGCCCGAGCGGGCGGCGTCGTCGATCAGCAGGCCGGGGCCCGACGGCAACGGCGCGCCGTCGGGGCGGCCGTAGGTGAAGGCGTCCAGCACGTTGGCGGCCTGGGTGGCCGAGTTGTCCATGCGGGCCTGTGGCAGGGCGTCGGGGCGCACCCGGTGGACGGCGTCGACCAGCTCCATCTTCCCCACCTCGGCCAAGCGCTCGGCCAGGCCCGCCACCAGCAGCGGGCGGCGCCGCGACGGCACCCAGGTGACCCAGGTGGGCCGGCGGCCCCAGGGCCACGCCTTGAGGGCTGCGGCCACGCCCCGGAGCAGGTCGTCCGACGGCGGGGCGTCGGGGCCGGCGAACAGCGGGGCCAGGACCTCGCTCCACCCCGGATCGGTGCCGAAGGCGAGGGCCCGGCCCTCCTCGGCGCGGACGTCGGCCTTGATGTTGCCGCGCCTTCCCTCCAACCCGGGCGGCCACTGCTTGCGTGGCTCGAGCACCACCACGGCGCCGCGCAGGAAGCGGCCGACCCGGGCCACCTCGTCGCCGTCGACCGCGGCGGCGACGACGGCGTCGGCCCCGGTGCAGCGGTCGCACCGGCCGCAGTCGGCGGAGCCCGGATCGTCGAGCTCGTCGCGCAGGAAGCGCAGGCGGCAGCCCTCGGTGCGCTGGTAGCGCCGCATGGCCTCCTGCTCGGCGGCGCGGGCCGCCGCGAGCTGCTCGTAGCGGGCGGTGTCGTAGGTCCACGCCACGTCGGTGCGGAACCACGACGAGCCGTCCCGGTCCACCGCCCCGTCGACGTCGAGCACCTTGAGCAGCGCCTCCAGCCGACCCCGCCGCACGTTGACCCGTCCCTCGAGCGCCACCAGCGAGCACGGCCCCGAGCGGCCGAGGGCGGCCAACACCTCCGCCACCGTGGCCTCGGGCGGCATGGCGGTGGCGTCGAAGTAGGCCCAGATGTCCTCCTCGGCCGCCGTGGGCAGCAGGACCACCTCGGCGTCGACCGACCCGCGACCCGCCCGGCCCACCTGCTGGTAGTAGGCGATGGGCGACGATGGCGAGCCGAGGTGCACCACGTAGGACAGGCGGGGGTTGTCGTAGCCCATGCCCAGCGCCGAGGTGGCCACCACGCACGACAGCGAGCCGTCGTCCAGCGCGGCCTCGATCCGCTCCCGCTCGGGGGCGGGGGTGGACCCGGTGTAGGACGCGGCCCGCACGCCGCGCTCGGCGAGGTAGGCCGCCACCCGCTCGGCCTCCGACACGGTGAGGCAGTACACCAGGCCGGGCCCGGGGCGCGCTGCCGCCCACGCCCCCACCCAGGCCAGCTGCTCGGCCGCCGTGGGCAGCCGCACCACCGACAGGTGCAGGCTCGGCCGGTCCAGCGAGCCACGGAAGGTGCGGGTCTGCGAGCCGATCTGGCCGGCGACGTCGGCCTCCACGCGGGCGTTGGCGGTGGCGGTGGCGGCCAGCACCGGGACCTCGGGCGACAGGCCGGCGAGGACGTCGGCGATGCGTCGGTAGTCGGGCCGGAAGTCGTGGCCCCAGTCGCTGATGCAGTGGGCCTCGTCGATCACGAGCAGGCCCACGCTGGCCGCCAGGGACGGCAGCACGTCTCGGCGGAAGCGCGGGTTGTTGAGCCGCTCGGGCGAGATCAGCAGCACGTCGACCTGGTCGGCGGCGATCTGGGCCTCGATCTCGTGCCACTCGTCGAGGTTGGCGGAGTTGATGGTGGCGGCCCGGATGCCGGCCTTCCGGGCGGCGGCCACCTGGTTGCGCATGAGGGCGAGCAGGGGCGACACCACCAGCGTGGGCCCGGCTCCAGCGGAGCGCAGCAACCGGGTGGCGATCCAGTACACCGCCGACTTCCCCCACCCCGTGGCCTGCACCAGCAGCACCCGCTCGTGGTGGGTGACCAGCGCGTCGATGGCCGCGAGCTGGTCCGGCCGCAGCACGGCGTCGGGCCCGGCCAGCTCGGCCAGCACCGCAGCCGCGGCAGCGGCCACCTCGGGGGTGGGCTCGGCGACGGTGCGGTCGGTGGTGGCGGTCATGGGGCCCATGGTCCCACGGGGGTCTGACATCGAGGTCGTCCGACGCCCCTGCCCGAAGGTGGCAGCACCTGTCGTCGTACCGGCACCACAAGTGCGGCCACCTCGAGTGCGGTCGAGGTTCAGCGGAAGTCTCGAGAGGGCAACGACACGCTGAGCGGGAGCAGCGAGAGGGTCTCGGCCACCACGTTGACCACGCCCTCGGCGGTCTCCA
>CAZIVZ010000512.1:0-2517 GCA_964542495.1 uncultured Aquihabitans sp. | reverse complement strand
CCTTCGGCCTGGCCTTCGCCAAGAGCCAGATGGCCGCCGGCGACCGCCTGCCCGAGTCGGGCTGCGTCTTCTTCTCCCTGGCCGACCGGGACAAGCCCGCCGGCATCCGTGCCGCTCGCCGCTACGTCGAGCTCGGCCTGACCCTGGCCGCCACCGACGGCACCGCCGACGCGCTCGAGGCGGCCGGGGTGCCGGTGGCTCGGCGGGTCGCCAAGCTGGGCGCCCCGGGCAGCGACGGCCACACGGCGGTCGACCTGATCCACGCCGGCGAGATCCAGATGGTGGTCAACAGCCCTCGCGGGCGGGGACCGCGCGCCGATGGCGGCTACATCCGAGCGGCCGCCGGGGTGGCGGGCATCGCCTGCCTCACCACCGCGTCGGCCGCGCTGGCCGCCGCCGACGGCATGGCCGACTGGGCGACCCACCCCCTCCAGGTGATGGCCCTCCAGGAGTTCCACCGCCGGTGAGGCGCCACGCGTCAGCGTCCCTCCTCCCCACCCGGGTGGGCAGCGTCGAGCTGCGCAACCCGGTGATGACGGCGTCGGGCACGGCCGGCCACGGCGCCGAGCTGGCCCCGTACCTGGACCTGGCCGCGCTCGGCGCCGTGGTCACCAAGTCGATCTCCGCCGATCCGTGGCCGGGCAACCCCGCGCCCCGGGTGCACGAGGCCACCGCCGGGATGCTCAACGCCGTGGGCCTCCAGGGTCCCGGCGTGGCCACCTGGCTCACCGAGGAGCTGCCCCCGCTGCTGGCCACCGGTGCCGCCGTCGTCGCCTCGATCTGGGGACGTTCGGTCGACGACTACCGCCGGGCCGCCGACCTGCTCGCCGGCGCGCCGCCCCAGGTGGTGGCGGTGGAGGTGAACCTCAGCTGCCCCAACGTCGAGGACCGCTCGGGCATGTTCGCCCACTCGGCCGACGCCACCGAGGCGGCCATGGCTGCCACCGCGGGGTGTGGGCGCCCTCGCTGGGCCAAGCTCAGCCCGAACGCCGGTGACATCCTGCCCATCGTCGATGCCGCCGTGCGAGGGGGTGCCGAGGCCGTCACCCTGATCAACACGGTGATGGGCATGGCGATCGACCCGACCACGCGCTCCTACCGGCTGGGCAACGGTGGTGGTGGGCTGTCGGGGCCGGCCATCCACCCGGTGGCCGTCCGGATCGTCCACGACGTGGGCGCGGCCCGGCCCGAGGTCGCCATCGTGGGGGTGGGGGGCGTGACCGACGCCGAGACGGCCGCCGAGCTCCTGGTGGCGGGGGCGAGCGCGGTGCAGGTGGGCACGGCAACCTTCGCCGATCCGCGCGCCCCGGGACAGGTGGCGAGTTCACTGGTTGACTGGTGCCGGGAGCGCGAGGTCGATGACGTGCTCGAACTGATCGGAGCGATCCATGGACACCGCCCCTGAGGCCCCGCTGGTGGAGGCGGACCACGACGTCCGTCGTCGTCTGGCCCTGGTGCTCGACACCGACGATCTCGTGGTCGCCCGGCGCCTCGCCCAGACGCTGCGCCCCTGGTTCGGGGTTGCCAAGGTCGGCCTCGAGCTGTTCAGCGCCGCCGGCCCCGACGCCATCGAGACCATGGCCGAGCTCGGCTACGAGGTGTTCGCCGACATCAAGCTCCACGACATTCCCACCACCGTGGGCCGGGCATCTCGCGTCCTCGGCTCGCTCGGCGCGACCTACGTCACCATGCACGCCTTCGGTGGGGTCGACATGTTGCGCGCAGGGGTCGAAGGGCTGCGCGAGGGGGCCGAGCGGGCCGGTCTCGGCGAGCCCACCGCGCTCGCCGTCACCATCTTGACCAGCGATGGCGGTGCACCCCCGCACATCCTCCCCAAGCGAGTGGCCACCGCCCTCGAAGCGGGGTGCGGCGGCCTGGTGTGCGCGGTCGGCGACGTGCGCGAGGCGCGCCTGCTCGGTCCCCGGCTGACGATCGTCACCCCGGGCATCCGGCCTGCTGGGTCGCCCACCCACGACCAGGCCCGGGCGGCCACGCCCCAGGAGGCGTTCGACGCCGGGGCCGACCTGCTCGTGATCGGGCGGGCGGTCACCGAGGCGCCCGATCCGGTGGTCGCGGCATCGGAGCTGGTCGAGTCGATCACCCTCTAGTCCAGATCCCCGCGGTATCCGGGTCGGGGTTCGGCCTCCCTCGTCGCCGGGCCGGGATTAGGGTCGTGGGCATGGCACAGCCCCCGCAATTGACCCCAGAACAGCGCAGCGCCGCCTTGGCGAAGGCGGCTGCGGCCCGTACGGCACGCGCCGAGCTGAAGGAACGACTCAAGCTCGGGTCGATCACCCTGGCCGAGGTCCTCACGCAGGGCGAGACCGACGACCTGGTCGGCAAGACCAAGGTGCTCGCCGTGCTCGAGTCCCTGCCCGGCGTCGGCAAGGTCAAGGCCCGCCGCACGATGGACGAGATCGGCATCGCCGACACCCGCCGGGTGCGCGGCCTGGGCTCGCAGCAGCGCGAAGCCCTGCTCGCCGCCTTCTCCTGACGCGTGCTGGTCACGCTGTCGGG
>CAZIVZ010000511.1:0-2518 GCA_964542495.1 uncultured Aquihabitans sp. | reverse complement strand
CGGCGCACGGCGCCGCGCTCGTGGTGATGCACACCGCGGCGCCACCGAAGACCCGCTTGCAGGAGCGCGACCTCTACGACGACGTGGTGGCCGACGTGGCGCGCTTTCTGGCCGCCAAGGTGGCCGAGGCGGTGGCCGCCGGCGTCGACCAGCGTTCGATCCTGGTGGACCCCGGTCCCGACTTCACCAAGACCCCGGCCCAGACCGTGGCCGTGCTGCGCCGCCTCACCGAGGTGAACCCAACCGGGCTGCCCATGTTGCTGGCGCTGTCGCGCAAGGACTTCATCGGGGCGCTCACCCGGACCCGGCCCAAGGAGCGCCTGGCCGGCACCCTGGCCGCGGTCGCCGCGGTGGGCAGCGGCACCGGCGTGGTGCTGCGCGTGCACGACGTGGGCGAGGTGCAGCGGTTCCTCACCGTGCTCGACGTGCTGTCGTCGTCGGACCCCGTCGACCCCGACCTGCGCCTCGCCGACGAGCTGCGCTGGGCTGCCGGCCGCCCCGACGGCACCACGGCCGTCTGAAGCAGGCCGGTGCTCGGCCGGTAGCGTTCGGTCCGTGCCCGACCCCACCACCGACCCCGTCCTGGCGCGGCGGGCCGCCATCGCCCGGCTGGTGTCGGTGGGCCAGCGGGTGGGGTACGCGCTGTTCGGCCTGGCCGTGGTGCTGTTCTTCGTGGGGCTGGCGGCGGGCTACACGCAGGGGCTGACCAACGTGATCGTGGGGTGCCTCCTGGTGGGCTCGCTGATCCTGGCCCCGGCGATCGTGTTCGGGTACGCCGTGAAGGCGGCCGAGCGCGACGAGCAGGGGCTCGGCACCGGGCACTGACCGGGGTGGCCGGCCGGGGTGGCCGACCGGGCACCGACGGGTCACCACCCACTTGACCGCACGGTCAAGGTAGGGTCGGCGCCGGCTCCGCCCACCCACCGAATTCGATCAAGGGGACCCCCATGAAGGCAGCAGTGCTGACCGGCGTCGACACGCCACTCGAGACCCGTGACGACATCGACATCGCCCCGCCCGGGCCGGGCGAGGTCCGCATCAAGGTGGTGGCGTCGGGCGTGTGCCACTCGGACCTGTCGGTCCAGAACGGCACCATCCCCCTGCCCACCCCCATCGTGTTGGGCCACGAAGGCGCCGGCATCGTGGAGGAGCTCGGCGAGGGCGTCACGTCGGTGAGCGTGGGCGACCACGTGGTGCTGTCGTTCGTGCCCGCCTGCGGCGAGTGCTACCAGTGCCGCCACGACCAGTCGTACATCTGCGAGAAGGCCGCATCCCAGGCGGCCGGCGGCCTGCTCGACATGACCACCCGCCTCACCAGCAACGGCGCGCCGCTGCACCAGATGGCCTGCCTCGGCACCTACGGCAACTACGCCATCGTCCCGGAGATCTCGGTGGTGAAGATCCCCGACGACGTGCCGCTCGACGTGGCCGCACTCATCGGCTGCGGCGTGCTCACCGGGGTGGGCGCGGCGCTCAACACCGCCGACATCCGCCCAGGCGACACCGTGGCTGTGATCGGTTGTGGCGGCGTGGGCCTCAACGTCATCCAGGGTGCCCGCATCGCCGGTGCCGGCAAGATCATCGCCGTCGACATGTTCGACTCCAAGCTCGAGATGGCCAAGGAGTTCGGCGCGACCGACACGATCAACGCCGGCGAGGGCGACCCCGTCGGTGCCGTCTTCGCCCTCAACGAGGGGCGCGGCGCCGACGTGTCGTTCGAGGTGATCGGCCTCGGCGCCACCATCGACCAGGCCATCAACACCACCCGCGCCGGCGGTCAGGTGATCCTGGTGGGGGTGCCGCGCATGGACGTGAACCTCACGCTCAACGCCGCCTTCAC
Source organism: uncultured Aquihabitans sp. (assembly GCA_964542495.1). GTDB lineage: Bacteria > Actinomycetota > Acidimicrobiia > Acidimicrobiales > Iamiaceae > Aquihabitans. Next base: position 678 of record CAZIVZ010000511.1, on the reverse strand, counting down.
GTTCCTCTACCTCCCCAAGACCATCAAGGGCTGCTGGTACGGGTCGTCCAACGTGCGCACCGACGTGCCCAAGCTGCTCGGGCTCTGGAAGAGCGGCGAGCTCAAGCTGAAGGAGCTGATCTCCAAGGAGGTCACCGTCGACCAGGTCAACGAGGCGTTCGCCGACATGCAGGCAGGCACCGTCGCCCGCTCGGTGATCGTCCACCAGCACTGAGCCCAAATACCCTGGCGGTCGCACCATGACCGACACCGCCGACCGCCCCACCACGCTCCGGCTGCCCGCGGCGGAGCGCCGCCGCCAACTGCTCGACGTGGCCCTCCACGCCTTCGCCGAGCACGGCTACCACGACACCTCGATGAACGACGTGGCCGAGGCCGCGGGCGTCACCAAGCCCGTGTTGTACCAGCACTTCGCGTCGAAGAAGGCCCTCTACCAGGAGCTGGTCGACGACCTCGGCGCCGGCCTCGAGGGTGCGATCGTGGCCGCGGTGGCCGAGGCCGACGGGCCTCGGCAACAGGTGGAGGCGGGGTTCCGGGCCTACTTCCGGTGGGCGATCAACCAGGGTGCCGCGTTCCGGGTGCTCTTCGCCGACCGCAACCGCACCGACCGCGAGTTGGCCGCAGCCGTGGCCAAGGTGGAGTCGATGGTGGCCGACCGGGTGGCGTCGCTGATCCTGG
>CAZIVZ010000510.1:0-2526 GCA_964542495.1 uncultured Aquihabitans sp. | reverse complement strand
CCACCAGGCGAAGCGCTCCAGCACCGCGAGCGCGCCCGGGTCGCCCGCCGCCGCAGCGGCGGTGACGTGCTCGCCGCGGACCGCCTCGGGATTCCCCCCGGCGCGCGCCAACACCTCGGGAGCCTCCCCGGCGTGGGCCGCCTCGCGGGCCAGCCAGCCGAGCCCCGAGCCCGACGCGTAGCGCTCCCAGCAGCCACGGCGGCCGCACGGGCAGCGGGGCCCGGACGGGTCGACCACCATGTGGCCGGGCTCGCCGGCGAACCCGTGGGCGCCCCGCAGCACCTCGCCCTTGACGGTGATGCCCGCCCCGATCCCGGTGCCGAGGGTGACCGTGACCGAGTGGTTGGCGCCCCGAGCGGCCCCCAGCTCGTGCTCGGCCCAGGCCGCGCAGGTGGCGTCGTTGTCGGCCACCACCGGGATCGCGAGCCGGTCGCCCAGCACCGAGGCCAGGGGCAGGTCGACGATGCCGGGCACGTTGGGGCCGTAGCGCAGGGTGCCGCTGCGGTCCACGAGGCCCGGCGCGCCGAGCCCCAGGGCGTCGATGCGGCGTCCCGAGGCCGCCACCTCGGTGCGGAGGTGATCGGCGAGGCCGACGATGGCGTCGAGCACCCGCGACGCGCCCGCGGGGGTCGGCACGCGACCCGAGGCGAGCACCTCGCCGGTGTCGAGGTCGACGGCCAGGCCGAGCAGCTTCGTGCCGCCGACGTCTATGCCGGCGACGAGGTCGGTCACGCGGCGAGGACGCCCACGCGGCCTCCCTGGTGGCTGGCCCACGAGGCCACCGCGTCGCGATCGCTCAGGATCACGACCTGCACGGCCCCGGCCACCTGGAGCACCCGGTCGAGGACCGGGGCGATCTCGTCGTCGCGGAGCACGGCGAAGGGATCGTCGAGCACCAGCGGCACCGAACCGGCGAGGCCCACGGTGCGCACCGCGGCCAGGCGGGCGAGGAGCCGCCACGTGAAGTCCTCCACCAGCGCGTCCCGGTCGAGATCGGCCGCCGCCGCCTCGGCGGCGGCCAGCGCCTCCTCCGTGGCGGGGACGGCGCCCTCGGCCACGGCGAGCGCGGTGGCGGCGGTCTGCTCGGCCGCGGCCGCTTCGGCCAGGGCGGTCTCGGACGCGCTTCGGCGTGCCTCCGCCGCGGTCACCAGCGGCCCGACTCCGGATCCGGCGTCGTGCTCCTCCAGGCGGACCGTGGCCTCGTAGTGGTTCGCCCGGGCGCGGGCCAGGGCCCGCTCGGCGTTGTCGACCTCCTGGGCCTCGTGGTCCACCCGGTCATCGAGCTCGGGGCCCCCGGCGGCCTCCGCCGCGGCCAGTGCGGCCGCCGCCGACGCCTCGGCGCGGGTGGCATCGGCCAGGTCGGCTTCGAGGACCTCGAGCCGGGACCGGGCCGCCTGCTGGTGCGCGGCGGCCCCCTCCAGCTCGGTCAGCGCCGCACGCGCCGACTCGACCTCACGCCATCGGGCCTCGCGCACGGCCTGGGCGTCGGCGGTGTCGGCCGGGGCGTCGGGGTCGGCGCCGACGGGCCGGGCCAGCTCGGGCAGCGGGGGCAGGTCGGGGACGTCGACCGCCCCGCGGGACCGGGCGGATCGCAGTTCGCCGATGGCGTCGTCGAGCGCGTGGACGGCCTCGGTGATCTGCTGGCGCTGGACGTCGGCCGAGCGCTCCTCGGCCAGGTAGGAACGGGCGAGCAGCTCGAGGTCGTCGCGCTCGTAGGGCGGGGCGCCCACGTTGATGCCGGCGTCGAGCAGGGCGCTGGCCAGCTCGGCCAGGGTGGCCTCGTCGGCGGGGCCGGGCTCGCGCAGGTTGCGCAGCTCGTCCTCGCTCTCCGGGCCGGTCGGCTCGTGGCCGAGCAGCGCCGCCACCCGCGGGGCCACCGCGTCGCGCCGCTGGAGCAGCTCGGCGCGCCGACGGGCGCGATCGCCGGCGCCGGGGAGCTGCTCGAGCTCGTCCTCGGCCGCCGACACGTTGACCCGGGCCGTGTCGAGGATGGCCCGGTTGGCCTGGCCCACCCCGCGACTCGACGAGCTCATCATGTAGTCGGCGTAGGTGGAGAAGCCGAGTCGCTCGAGCACTCGGCGCTCCTCGCCCCGTAGCTCCTCGAGGCGCTTCTTGGCCCGGCTGCCGCCGAAGCGGCCATCGGCGCGGTCCTGGGCCTCGAGCACGGCGGCGTGGGACGCTTCGACCTTGGAGATCTGCTCCGCGGTGAGCACCGGCTGGTTGAACTCGGACTCCGCCTCAGCCGCCGTCTGGCGGGCGATGTCGAGGCGCTCCTCGGCCTGGCGCTCCACCGGCGACACGCCCGCTTCGAGTGCGGCGATCTGCTGGTGCAGGTCCCGCCAGGTGTCGGCCAGGGCCAGGGCGGCCACCACCGGGCCACCACCCTCGCTGCCCGAGGCGAGCTCGTCGAGTGCGGTGGCCACCCGGCTCGCCTCCGGGTCGCCCAGCGACGCCTCGATCCGTGCCAGCTCCACCCGACGCTGCTCGAGCGCGGCGAGGTGACGGTTGACCGGCGACTCGTCGTGG
>CAZIVZ010000509.1:0-2528 GCA_964542495.1 uncultured Aquihabitans sp. | reverse complement strand
CCGGATCGGCCCCGGCCGTGAGGTCGGGGTTCGCGGGCTGTACCGCCGGTTGGGATTTTCACCCAGCCCCGCGAGGGGGCGGTCTGTGGTTCAGGTTGTGCGGTCACTCTAGGACGCGCCACCGGTCGCGGACAACACCGACCGTTTCTTCCGCGACCGGCCGATCGATGCGCGGGGCTGATCAGTGCGGGCGGTCGCCCGCGAGCAGGGCCAGCGCGTGGGGCACCACGTCGACGACGGCTCCCAGGCACTCCACCGCCCCCGTGGGCGACCCGGGCACGTTGAGCACGAGGGCCGACCCGATGGTGCCGGCGATGCCACGCGACAGACGCCCGAGCGGGCTCGCCAGGCGCATGGCCTCGGCCAGGCCCGGCGCTTCACGCTCGATGACCACGCGAGTGCCCTCCGGGGTGAGGTCGCGGGGGCCGAAGCCCGTGCCCCCCGTGGTGACCACGAGACCGCCGAAGCGAGCCGTCTGAGCCCGGAGCGCGTCGGCCACGGCCTCGATCCCGTCGGGCGACACCACCACGGCCTCGACCACCGCTCCGGCGGCCTCGAGCGCGGTGCGCAGGGCCGGGCCACCTCGATCGTCGCGAGAGCCCTCGGCCACCCCGTCGGACACCACCACCACGCGAGCCAGCCAACCCGGGCCGGCCGGGTTGCCGGGCACCTGGCTCACGACGCGTCCGGGGCCAGCGGGGCCCGCCAGGTGAACAGGGCCATGCCATCGGTGCCGGCGGCCTGCGGGAGCAGGAGCGCCCCACTGCCCCACGGCACCCACGGGGCACCTGGCACCTCGGCCGACGCCCACCCGGGGTGCGCCTCGGCGAAGGCGCCGGCCACCTCGGTGGTCTCCACCCGGGTGAGGGTGCAGACCGAGTAGACGAGCGTCCCGCCCGGGCGCACGAGCGCGGCGGCCGACTCGACCAGCCCACGCTGCAGCTCGGCGAGGCGTTCGGGCGCGTCGGCATCGAGGCGCCAGCGGGCGTCGGGACGGCGACGCAGCGAGCCCAGCCCCGAGCAGGGCGCGTCGACGAGGACGCGATCGAACGAGGCCGCCGCGAACGGGGGATGCAGTCCGTCGGCCACCAGCGCCGGCACCTGGGAGGGGCCGAGGTGCACCCGCGACCGGTTGCCCACCACCAGGCCCACGCGCGACGTCCGACGGTCGGCGGCCACCACTGTGGCCCCGTCCTGGGCCATGGCGGTGGCCTTGCCGCCCGGCGCGGCGCACAGGTCGAGCACGAGCTCGCCGGACTGCGCTCCCACGGCGTGGGCCACCCACTGGCTGGCCTGGTCCTGGGTGTAGCCGTCAGGTCGTTCGACGGCTGCGGCCGCCCCGTTCATGGCCTCCAGCGCCCCCCGAGCATCGTCGGCGCCCAGGTCGGCCGACAGCCGCTCGAGCACCCAGTCGGGGTAGGACAGGCGCACGGCCTCCGACGGCCACGCGTCGTCGGCGGCGGCCACCTTGCGCAGCACGGCGTTGACGAGGCCGCGGGCCCGGCGGGGCACGGTGTCGACCGTGGCCGAGACGGCGGCGTGGGCAGGGGTGCCCAGGACGCGGAGCTGGTAGGTGCCCAAGCGCAGCGCAGCCCGGACCTGGGGATCGAGGTCTCCCAGGGCGAACCGGTCCACGAACCAGTCGCAGGCCCGCCGGGCGCGCACGGTGCCGTAGACGAGCTGGGTGGCGAAGGCCCGGTCGCGCTCGGAGAGCTTGGAGCGCTCGAGCATCTTGGGCAGGACGAGGTTGGCGTAGGCGCCGTCGTGGTCGATCCGCACCAGCGCGTCGACCGCCACCCGCCGGGCGTCGGGCACCGGCCCCGACGGCGCACGGCGCGCCGTTTCCCCCGGGTGGTGGCGGGCGCGCCGCGACGGCGCGCTCACGAGTCCACCGCCCCGAGCCGCTCGCCCTCGGCGGGGCGGGCCCCGTTGGCCCACGCCGCGAACGGCGATGGCTGGCGACCTTCGGGCTGGACCACCACCAGCTGGAGCAGTCCGTCACCGGTGACCACCCGATCTCCGACGAGCGAGCCTGGGACGCCATGGCTGCCGTCGCCCGGCATGGCGCGCGCCTCGTTGATCTTGAACCGGCGGCCGCGGAAGGTGGTCCACGCCCCGCCCACCCGCACCACCCGTTCGAGCGCGGCGGCGGGCGCCTCCCAGGCGAGCCAGAGGTCGTTCGGCGTGATCTTGGCGGCGTAGGTGGGCTCGCCGACCTGCGGCTCGGGCTCGCCCAAGCCCGCCTTCAGGGCCTCGACCAACAGGGTGCTGCCCACCTCGGTGAGCTGCCGGCCGAGCTCCTCGGCCGTGCTGGTGCGACGGATGGCGAGCTCGGCCCGGGCGTAGACACCGCCGGTGTCGAGGTCCTCCTCCACCCCCATGACGCAGACGCCGGTGCGCTCGTCGCCCGCCAGCAGGGCACGCTCGACGGGGGCGGCGCCGCGCCAGCGTGGCAGCAGCGAGAAGTGGAGGTTGACCATGGGCATGGCCTCGAGCAGATCTCGCCGCAGGATCCGGCCGTACGCCAC
>CAZIVZ010000508.1:0-2540 GCA_964542495.1 uncultured Aquihabitans sp. | reverse complement strand
AACGGGGCATCTCGGCTCTCCTGCCTTACCGGCGCGAGCCGCGGGTGCGGCGGCGTCGGACGATCAGCTTCTGGGACGGCTTGGTCTTGTCTCGGGTGCGACCCTCGGGCTTGCCCCAGGGGGACACGGGGTTGCGGCCACCGGAGGTCTTGCCCTCGCCGCCGCCGTGGGGGTGGTCGACGGGGTTCATGGCCACGCCGCGGGTCTGGGGGCGAACGCCCTTCCAGCGGTTGCGGCCGGCCTTGCCGATCTTGATCAGCTCGGCTTCGGCGTTGCCGACCTCGCCCACCGTGGCGCGGCAGTCGATCGGCACGCGGCGCATCTCGGTGCTGGGCAGGCGCAGGGTGGCGTAGTCGCCCTCCTTGGCCACGAGCTGGACGCTCACGCCGGCGGCACGGGCCATCTTGGCGCCGCCGCCCGGCTTGAGCTCCACGTTGTGGATCACGGTGCCCACGGGGATGTAGCGCATGGGCAGGGCGTTGCCGGGACGGATCTCGGCGCCCTGGCCGCTCTGGAGGCGATCGCCGACCTTCACGTTCCGCGGGGCGAGGATGTAGCGCTTCTCGCCGTCGAGGTAGTGCAGCAGGGCGATGCGGCAGTTGCGGTTGGGGTCGTACTCGATGGCGGCGACCTTGGCCGGCACGCCGTCCTTGGTGCGCCGGAAGTCGACCAGGCGGTACTGCTGCTTGTGGCCGCCGCCCTTGTGGCGGGCGGTCTTGCGGCCGTAGGAGTTGCGGCCGCCGGTGCCGGACTTGGGCACGAGCAGCGACTTCTCGGGCCGGGTCTTGGTGATCTCGGCGAAGTCGGAGACCGTCTGGAACCGACGGCCGGGGCTGGTGGGCTTGCGCTTGCGAAGGGCCATGGCGCTCAGGCCTCCTTGAAGAGGTCGATGGAGTCGCCCTCGACCAGCGTGACGATGGCTCGCTTGCGGTCGGGGCGGCTGCCGAGCTTGCCGGTGCGACGGTTGCGCGTGGTCTTGCCCTTGCGGTTGAGCGTGTTCACCTTGGCGACCTTGACGCCGAAGATGTCCTCGACCGCGCTGCGGATCTCGGGCTTGGCGGCGTCGGGGTGGACGAGGAACGTGTACACGTTGCTCTCGATGAGCTGGTAGCTCTTCTCCGACACGACCGGGCTGATGATGACGTCGCGGGGATCTCTCACTTGGCCTCCTCCTCGCTGGCGGCCGGCGCGGAGCTCGGCAGGGTGGCCTGGGTGAACACGACGAAGTCGTTGACCAGGACGTCGTAGGCGTTCAGCTCCCCCACCGAGATCACGTGGACCTCCGGCAGGTTGCGGAACGAGCGGGCGGCGACGGCGTCGGACTCGCCGCCGAGGACCACGAGCACCCGACCCGACGTGCCGAGGGCGGCGAGGGCGGCCTTGGCGGCCTTGGTGCTGGGGGCGTCGAAGTTCCAGGCGTCGACCACCAGGACCTTGCCGTCCGACGCCCGATCGGAGAGGGCCGAGCGCAGCGCCAGGCGCACCATCTTCTTGGGGGTGCGCTGGCTGTAGGAGCGGGGCTTGGGGCCGAGGGCCACGCCGCCGCCCCGCCAGATCGGCGACCGGCTGGAGCCGGCCCGGGCGCGGCCGGTGCCCTTCTGGGCCCACGGCTTGGCGCCGCCGCCCCGGGTCTCGGAACGGGTCTTGGTGGACTGCGTGCCGGCCCGGCGGGCGGCGAGCTGGGCGGTGACCACCTGGGCCATCACCGAGATGTTGGGCTCGAGGCCGAACACGGCCTCGTCGAGCTCGACGGTGCCGGACTTCTTGCCGGCCGGGCTGAGGACGTCGACCATCACTTGCCACCCTTTACGGCGTTGCGGACCAGGACCAGGCCGCCCTTGGGGCCGGGCACGGCGCCCTTGACGAGCAGCAGGTTGCGCTCGGCGTCGGCCGACACCACGGTGAGGTTCAAGGTGGTGACCTTGTCGCCACCCATGCGCCCGGCCATGCGCTGGCCACGGAACACCCGGGCCGGGGTGGCGCACTGGCCGATGGCGCCGGGCGCACGGTGCACGCGGTGGGCGCCGTGGCTGGCGCGCTGGCCGGCGAAGCCGTGGCGCTTCATGGCGCCGGCGAAGCCCTTGCCCTTGCTCACGGCGGTCACGTCGATGAGGTCGCCGTCGGCCAGCTCGGAGACGCTGATCTCCTGGCCGACCTCGTAGCCGGTCACGTCGTCGAGGCGCAGCTCGACCAGGCGGATCCCGGGCTCCACCGAGGCCTTGGCGTACTGCCCGGCCACCGGCTTGGTGAGCTTGGAGGCCTTCTTGTGGCCGAAGGTGACCTGGAGGGCGCTGTAGCCGTCCTTCTCGGGGGTGCGGATCTGCACCACCCGGACGGGCTCGACCTGCAGGACGGTGACCGGGATCATCCGGTTCTGGTCGTCCCAGATCTGCGTCATGCCGACCTTCTGGCCGACGATTGCCTTGGTTGCCATGAGTGCGTCTTCCTGCTCGCGGAGGAACGGGGGCCCGTTCACGCGGACGCTCCGCACGGGCCAGGCCCGGCGGAGCGCCAGTTCGGTTGTGCTGCGGGGTACCTGG
>CAZIVZ010000507.1:0-2542 GCA_964542495.1 uncultured Aquihabitans sp. | reverse complement strand
TAGACCGTTGGCCCGGCAGCTCAGCTACAGGTGCCGGCGTCCTGGTAGGCGACCTTGATCGAGCAGGCCGACCTGCCGAAGCCGCCCTTGCTCGACGACCCGAAGAACGACACGGCGCTGAACACGATGGTGGCGATCAGGGCGAGCAGCAGGGCGTACTCGATGAGGCTCGCGCCCCGCTCTGCCTTGCGGTTCCGACGTGGTGTGTGCGAGAAGTGGTGCAACGCTCAGCCCTCCTGGCCAGAACCCCTGTCACCTACATCGGCCGATCCCGAGGCTCGCGACATAGGTCGTCGGCATCATTGCGATGCCGCGGGTAGCGCAACCACCCACTTCTCGTCTCGGAACACCACCCGCCACCGGTCCGAACGGCTCACGTAGCGGCCGAGGTCGCTGTCACGGGTCCACAGCACGGCGGTGGCACCCACGTCGTCGAGGATGCGGGCGTACTCGCCGGTGTCTCCCCCGCGCTTCTTGTTCAGCGTGGTGTACTGCTCGATGACGGCGATGGGGTACATGTCCACCCGGTCGTCGAAGTAGGTGCGCACCTCGTCGGGACCGTAGGCGTACTCGAGCCAGTTGCCGACGTAGTCGTGGGTGACCACCCGGTCGTCGAGGTCGAGCTCACCGTGGGCACGAAGCCACCTCGCCGCGTCCTCGGGGTAGGGCGCCATCGCGGTGTCGGGACCGGCCAGCCCGAACGCGGTGGCCAGCACCAGCAGCAACCCCGCGGCGACGAACACGGGCCGGGCCATGCGGGGACGGCGGGTGCCGTCGAGCGAGCCGAGCCCGGCGAGAGCGGCCGCCAGCAGGGGCGTGAACACGATGGAGGCCTGGAGGATGTTCCGGGTGCTCGAGATGGCGGCGAGCCCGAAGACCGCCGTGGGCAGGATGGAGCGCCAGCGGCGGTGGCGCACCACGATGGCCAGCACCAACAAGATGAGCTGGGCGGCGAAGAACAGCTCCACGCCCCGGTGCCAACTGGGCGGCTCCCACTCGGCGACGCCCTCGAACGCGTCCCGCTTGGACAGCAGCTGCAACGGGAACACCAGCAGCTTGGGCCCGAGCGGCCCGATGGCCCCGAGCGCGGTGCCGAGGGTGGCCCACCCGAGGGCCCGCAGCTCCACCGTGGGCCGGGACCGGTCGTCGATCCACCGGCCGGCCACCAGCAGCACCAGCACCCCGGGGCCGAAGGGGAAGCTGCCGTGGACGTTGACCCAGATCCACATGATCGGGACCAGCCAGCGGGGGTCCAGCCCGTCCTCGGCAGCCAGCATCACCAGGGCCAGGCCGAGGGCGCCGAACAGGAGGGGCCGCTCCACCCACAGGCCGGTGCCCATGCACACGATCATCCCCGCCACCAGCACCCGCGGCACGAGCGTGCGGGCCGGCCGGGTGAGCCGCCACAGCACGAGCACCAGGGCCACCGCGGTGACGGCGTTGACGATCCGGATGCCGACGAGGCCCACGGTCTGCTCCGCGCCGGCGTAGATCACGCTGGCGCCCCAGCTCTGCACCGTCCAGTCCCGGCCGAAGGCGGTGAACGAGTACGGATCGGTGCTGGGGATCGACCCGGTGTCGAGGATCAGCCGGCCCGTGGAGAGGTGGGTGAGGAACGAGTTGTCCTGCAACGGCGACAGGCCGATGCGCACGCCCACCATCACCAGGATCAGCAACAGCACGCCCTCGATGGACGGCCTGCGCCAGCCCCCGGTGGCCGCCGGGTCCGGCCCGGTGGGCTCGCCCGCCTCGGGGAGCGGTCCGGCGCCCGCTTCGTCGAGCGGTTCTGCTGGCTCGGAGTCGGCGGCCGCTGACGATGCCCGGTCCTGATCGGCCGCGACGGCCTTGGTCGCTGCGTCGTCCACGGTGATCAGGTCGGACATTACCGTCACATCACCGTCGAGATGTTGATGATGGCCGGCCCGATCACCACCACGAACAGGGCAGGGAAGACGCAGAACACCATCGGGATCATCATCTTCACGGGCGCCTTCTGGGCCCGCTCCTGGGCCATCTGGCGGCGCTTGATGCGCATCTCGTCGGCCTGGGCCCGCAGCACCCGGCCGATCGATACGCCGAAGGTGTCGGCCTGGAGGATGGCGAGCACGAACGACCGCAGCTCGGGGATGTCGCAGCGCTTCTCCATGGCCCGCATGGCGTCGGCTCGGCTCGAGCCGGCCCGCACCTCGCCGAGCATGCGCCCGAACTCCTGGGTGAGCGGGCCGGGCACCGAGCTGACCACCCGGTCGAGGGCCTGCTCGAAGCCGAGGCCGGCCTCGACGCTGATGACCAGGAGGTCCATCACGTCGGCCAGCTTCTGGCGGATCTCGTGCTGGCGCTCCTCCACCCGGCGGTTGAGGATGGCGTCGGGGCCGAAGACCAGCACCGCCCCCATCAGGCCGGCCACCATCAGCGCCGACATGCCCTTCATGTGCAGGACGCCGAAGACCAGGATCACCATCACCGGCGTCAAGGCGACGCCCACCACCTTGATGGCCACGAAGCGGTCGACGGCGTCGGGCGAGTTGTTGCCGCTCGCCAC
>CAZIVZ010000506.1:0-2547 GCA_964542495.1 uncultured Aquihabitans sp. | reverse complement strand
GTACTTGGGTGGATTCGCCCTGGGAGAGTAGGTCGTCGCCGGATTTCTCGAGAGGGGCCCCACTTCGGTGGGGTCCCTTTCACGTTTTCCGACCGCTGTTGGGCCCGAGAGCATCCGGAACACCGATGCTCGGGTTCGAGGCGCCGGCACGTAGGATCTCCTGATGCCCTCGAACGGTGGTCCCGGTTCGCGTCGTCCCCCCGGCGGAGCTGGTGGTCGATCCGGGCGGCCGCCGGCCAAGGGGGCATCGGGCCGTGGCGGTCCCAAGCGCCCCCGCGATGCCGGGCCTCCGTCCAAGCGAGAGGACGGGCCGCGTGCCGCAGGTCCCAAGAGCTGGGGGAGCCTCGGCCGCAAGGGCGCCGGGCGGCTGTCTGACCCGAAGGTCGATCCCCGCAACGCCGTCGGTGGCTCGGGCCGCGACGAGCGCCCCGACCCGGGCCACGAGCAGGTCCGCTGGGAGCGGGTCGACCCGGTCCGCGAGGAGGCGGCCGGCGCCGTGGCGCGCGGCAAGGCGGGAACCGGCTCCCGTGGCGACGATCTCGCCCCCAAGCGGCGCCGGGGCCGGGCGCGGCGTGATCCGGGGGCAGGAACGGCCGGTGCCCAGACGAAGGACGAGCTGGTTCGGGCGCTGGGGGCCACCCGTGGCGCCCGGGCAAACGATCGCCTGCGTGACGCCGCCCACGCGTTCGAGCGTGAGCGCTTCGACGAGAGCCGCTCGCTGCTTCGCCCGATCGCCGAGGCGGCGCCTCAGGCCAGCTCCGTGCGGGAGCTGTTGGGGCTCACCTACTACCGGCTTGGCCGGTGGAAGGACGCCGCACGCGAGCTCGAGGCGTTCCGCCAGCAGACCGGTTCGACCGAGCAGCACCCCGTGCTGGCCGACTGCTACCGGGCGCTGAAGCGTCGGCGCGAGGTGGGGGATCTGTGGGACGAGCTCCGGGAGAGCTCACCATCAGCCGACCTCGTGGCCGAGGGGCGCATCGTCATGGCCGGGTCGCTGGCCGACGAGGGGAAGCTCGAGCCGGCGATCGCCCTGCTCGAGAAGGTGCAACGCAGCGTGAAGCGCCCCGGCGTGCACCACCTTCGTCAGGCGTACGTGCTGGGTGACCTCTACGAGCGGGCCGGGGACGTGGCCCGAGCGCGGGAGCTGTTCCGCTGGGTGGCCACCCACGAGCCCGACTTCGTCGACGCCGCGGAGCGCGCCGCCGCGCTGGCCTGATCGTTGCGGCGGGGGCCGGGCCGGGCGCTCGCGGCGCTGTCACCCCGGCTCGGTAGGTTTTCGCGCAGCCGGCCTCGGCACGGCGATCGGAGCCTGGGCTGCGGCTCCGCTCGGAACCTGGCGTTCCCGCACCGCTCGGCGGCTTGGCGTCGCCACCCGAGTCCTGTCGCCTCGCGTCGAGGCGGCCTGCTGTGTGAGGTGCCCATGATGAACATCGTCGTCCTCGAGGGATCGCTGTCGCGTCCCCCTGCGATTCGAGACCTGCCGTCGGGCGATCGCCTGGTCACCTACGAGGTCACCGTGCGAACGCCGGGCCAGGCGGCGGAGTCGGTGCCCGTGGTCTGGCCCGCCGCGCCGGCGCGCGCCGCCGAACTCCCTGCCGATGAGACCGTGGTGGTGGTAGGGCGGGTGCGCCGGCGCTTCTTCCGCACCCCGGCCGGTACCGGGAGCCGCACCGAGGTGGTCGCGGAATCGGTGATCCCGGCACGCCACCGCAAGCGCGCCCGTGCCGCCACGGAGGCGGCGCAGGCTCGGCTTGCCGGGAGCGATGCCTAGGGCTCGTCTCCTCGGTGTCCGCTCGGCTACGGCGGTGCCCGGGTCCACGGAGGTGTCGTGGTGGCCGTGCTCATCTCGCCCGGCGTGGGGCCGCGGCCTACGCTGGCGAGCGTTCGTGGACCGCACCGCCGCGGTCTGCCTTGACGAGGAGACAACGCACCCGTGGACATCCACAGCCTGCTCGGCGACGAAGCCGACGCCCTGCTCAGCCACGAGTCGAAGGGCATCCCTGCGGCCGACCTGACCAAGCCTGGTCCCGACTTCGTGGACCGGGTCTTCGGTCTGAGCAACCGCAGTCCTCAGGTCCTGCGCAACCTGCAAGGCCTGTTCGACCACGGCCGGCTCGGAGGCACCGGGTACGTGTCGATCCTGCCGGTGGACCAGGGCCTCGAGCACTCGGCCGCGGCATCGTTCGCGCCCAACCCCAAGTACTTCGATCCCACCAACATCATCGAGCTGGCGGTGGAGGGTGGCTGCAACGCGGTGGCCACCACCTTCGGGGTGCTCGGGCAGAACTCGCGTCGCTTCGCCCACAAGATCCCGTTCATCGTCAAGATCAACCACAACGAGCTGATGACGCTCCCGAACAAGTTCGACCAGATCATGTTCGGCTCGGTGCAGGAGGCGTACGACCTCGGCGCTGCCGGCGTGGGCGCCACCATCTACTTCGGGTCGGACGAGGCCACCCGCCAGATCGTGGAGGTCTCCCAGGCGTTCGAAGAGGCCCACGCCCTGGGCATGTTCACCGTGCTGTGGTGCTACCTGCGCAACCCGGG
>CAZIVZ010000505.1:0-2549 GCA_964542495.1 uncultured Aquihabitans sp. | reverse complement strand
CTGGGCGCCCGCCCGCCCCCGCACGGTGCCGGCGGCGCGGTCCCACACGATGCGCGGCCGCAGCTCGGCGAACTCGTCCGACGGGTAGCGCCCGGCGAGCAGGTCGAGCACCGCCTCCCACACCTCCTGGCTCAGCTCGGCGAACGGCGCCGCCCGCCGCACCAGCGCGGCCAGGTCGTCGACCGCCCACTCGTCGAGGGCGCACGCCGCCACCACCTGCTGGGCCAGTACGTCGAGCGGGTTGCGGGGGTAGGAGGTGTGCTCGATCAGGCCGTCGTGCATGCGCTGGACCACCACGGCGGTCTCCACGAGGTCGGACCGGTGCTTGGGGAAGATCCGCCCGCGGCTGGGCTCACCCACCTGGTGGCCGGCGCGGCCGATGCGCTGGAGCCCGCGGGACACCGCACCGGGCGACTCCACCTGGATCACCAGGTCCACCGCGCCCATGTCGATCCCGAGCTCCAGCGACGAGGTGGCCACCAGCCCCTTGAGCCGACCCGACTTCAGCTCGTCCTCGATGAGCAGCCGCCGCTCCCGCGACAGCGATCCGTGGTGCGCCTTCACCAGCTCCACGTCGACGGGCGGCGCGCCCTGGGCCTCGGCGCCGGTGAAGCCGCTCGCCTCGTCGGCCGCCAGCTCGTTGAGCCGGGTGGCCAGGCGCTCGGCCAGGCGGCGTGCGTTCACGAAGATGAGCGTGGAGCGGTGCTCCTGCACCAGCTCGAGCAGCTTGGGGTGCATGGCCGGCCAGATCGAGCGCCGCACCGGCCCGGCGGCCGCGGGACCGCCAACCGCTTCGTCTATCACCGTCCCGAGCTGGCCCAGGTCCTCCACGGGGACCACCACCTGGAGGTCCAGCGGCTTGCGGGTGCCGGCGTCGACGATGGTCACCGGCCGGCGCCGGGCCGGCTCGGTGGGGGTGGGCGACGTGAACCCGCCGAGGAACGTGGCGATCTCCTCCAGCGGACGCTGGGTGGCCGACAGGCCGATGCGCTGAGGGGGCCGCTCGCAGCGCTCGTCGAGCCGCTCGAGGGTGAGGGCGAGGTGCGAGCCGCGCTTGGTGGCGGCCAGGGCGTGGATCTCGTCGATGATCACGGCCTCGACGTTGGCGAGGGTCTCCCGGGCCGCCGAGGTGAGCATGAGGTAGAGCGACTCGGGCGTGGTGATCAGGAGGTCGGGTGGGTGGCGGGCCAAGCGGCGGCGCTCGTCGGCCGGGGTGTCGCCGGTGCGCATGCCCACCGTGGGCGCCTCGACCGGATGCCCGAGCCGCTCGGCGGCGTGGCCGATGCCGGTGAGCGGCGACCGCAGGTTCTTCTCGACGTCGACCGCGAGGGCGCGCAGCGGCGAGAGGTACAGCAGCCGGGTGCGGGCGCTGCCCTCGGGCGGCGGGGTGGTGAGCAGGCGGTCGATCCCCCAGAGGAACGCCGTGAGGGTCTTGCCCGACCCCGTGGGCGCCAGGATCAGCGTGTGCTCACCGGCGGCGATGGCGGGCCAGCCCTGCTCCTGGGCGGTGGTGGGCGCGGGGAACGACGACGTGAACCAGGTGCGGACGGGTTCGGAGAAGAGGTCGAGGGAGCCGATCAGCGAAGCCTACGGAGCACCGGTGACAGGCGGCCCCGGGTCCCCCGGTCGGGGGGGCGGCTCAGCCGAGGTCGATGCCGCAGCTCGCCGCGATGTCGCCGATGGCCTTGGTGCCGGCGTCGGCCTCGGCCCCGCCCACCAGCAGGCCCCGCCCGATGGCCCGGCCCTGCTCCGGCGTGACCTTCGAGGTGATGCAGGCGAACTGCTCCTCGTCGACCAGGGGGGCCAGGGCGTCGAGGGTGAACGAGACCAGGTCGACGCCGCACGTGCCGAACGCGTCGAGCAGTCGGTCGGCCTGGGCGTCGGTGATCCCGAGCGCGCCGTAGGAGAACGAGGGGGCGGCCACCTCGTCGGCCGAGATGGCCCGCGAGGTGAAGGCGTCGGTGCCGATCACGTCGACCCACACCTCGGCGATGCACGCCACCTCGTCGTCGGACGCGCCGCCCTTGGCCAGGGTCTCCCCCACGCCGGCCCGCACGGCCTGCACGTAGGAGTCGCGCGAACCCGCCGCGACGGGGGCCGTGGTGGAGGACGGCGACGCACCGCCGTCGCTGCCCTTCGAGCAGCCGCTCAGGCCGCTCGCACCGGCCAGCACCACCCCGACCGCCAGCACCGCGACCGCCCGGCGGACCGGGCGCGGCCAGGGCGCGGGACGGGCGGGCATGGGCGGGGACCCTACCCGGCGGCCACCTGGGCGTCGGCTCGCTCGACGCCGTCGACGTCGGGCTCGAGGGCCACCTCGGGAGCGGGGCTCGGCGACGCCGCCCGACCCTCCCAGAAGAAGAAGATCAGTGCGGGCACGAGGTAGCCCACGTAGCCGAGGAACTGCAGCACCGAGGGCGCCGGGTCCCAGCCGAACACGCCGATCAGGAACTTGCCCACCTCGGACTCGCCGGTGAGGAACGAGATGCCCTTCACGTTGTAGACGACGTCGACGGTCTGGCCCTGGAGGAAGGCGATCCCCTTCGACA
>CAZIVZ010000504.1:0-2552 GCA_964542495.1 uncultured Aquihabitans sp. | reverse complement strand
CGGCCACCGCGCCGAGGTCGACGTCGCGGTCCAGGCGGGCGGTGCGGGCGACGAGGCCGAGCCCGGCGGTCATGCGCGGGTGGCGGTGATCAGCTGGGCGATCCCGGTGGAGAGGAGCTGGCGGTCGACGTGGTCGAACCCGGCGTCGGCGAGCAGCTCCAGCATGGCGGCAGGCTCGGGGAGGTAGGCCACGGACCGCGGGAGGTACCGGTAGGCCGACGCGTCCGACAGCAGCCCGCCGATGCGCGGCACCACCTTGCCGAAGTAGATCCCGTGCCCCCACCGCAGCACGGGGTTGGCGGGCTCGGCCACCTCGAGCAGGGCGATGCGGCCACCGGGGCGGACCACCCGGCCGAGCTCGGCGAAGAAGGGCCCGAGCGCCACGAAGTTCCGCAGGGCGAACCCGCAGGTGACCCCGTCGACCGATCCGTCGGGCACGGGCAGGCGCAGGGCGTCGGCCTGGCACAGCGGCACGTCGGTCCGGGCGGCGGCGAGCATCCCGAAGGAGAGGTCCATGCCGACGGGCCGCAGCCCGGCCTCGGCGAGGCCGCGGCACAGGTCGCCGGTGCCGCAGGCCAGGTCGAGCACGGTGGAGGCCCGTGGGAGGCGGAGGTCGACGATGGTGCGCCGGCGCCAGCCCACGTCCATGCGGAACGTCATCACCCGGTTGACGAGGTCGTAGCGGGGGGCGATGGCATCGAACATCGAGCGCACCGCCTCCACCTTCTCCTGGCCGGTGGGGAGCGGTTCGGTGTCGGTGCCTGCCATGGCCGCGAGCGTACGGGGCGCCGATATGGTCGGCGCCCGTGGCCGCCCGCTCGCTGATCCTCCTGCCGCCGTCGGAGGGCAAGGCGCCCGGTGGCGACGGTCCGCCGTGGGCGCCGGGCACCATGGCCGTCGCCGAGCTCGACGGCGCCCGCCAGGAGGTGCTGGCCGCCCTCGGTCGGTCCCATCCGGCCGTCACCGAGCCCACGCTGGCGGCGATCGAGCGCTACACGGGCGTGCTGTACCGCGAGCTCGACGCCGCCTCGCTGCGGGGCACGGCCCGCACCCGGCTGCGCCGAGACGTCCGCATCGTGTCCGGCCTGTGGGGCCTGGTGGCGCCGGCCGACCCGATCCCGGACTACCGCCTCAAGATGAGCGCCCGGCTCGAGCCGCTGGGCCGGCTGTCCACCTGGTGGAGGCCCCGGATCACCGCGGCCCTCGCCCCACGCGTGCGCGGCGCCGTGGTCTGGGACCTGCTTCCCAACGAGCACGCCGCCGCGGTCGACTGGGCCGCGCTGGCGCCCCGCCGTCGGGTGACGGTGCGCTTCGTGGACGCCGAGGACCGGACGGTGGCGCACTGGAACAAGCTCCTCAAGGGGTCGATCGTGCGCTGGCTCGCCGAGACCGGCTGCCGGGACCCCTTCGAGCTGGCCGACCTGGAGCACCCCCAGGGCTACCGGCTCGATCCCGCCGCCACCGTCGACGACGGGCAGACCTTGGCCCTCGTGCTGCGCGGTCCGGCCTGAGGAGGCCGGCCACCGCGCCTCAACGTTGCCCCGTCGCGGCCGACGGAAGGGCCGACGGACGCAAGAGGGCGCATGTTTCTGTACGAGCTGGCACTGGAACTCGAGGAGAAGTCGGTCGACCTGGCCGCGCGTGCCCAGCAGATGGGCATCCCCGGGGCGCTGCCCAACACCGAGCTGACCAAGGCCCAGGTGCTCGCCCTGCGCGGCGAGGGCCCCATGCCCGGGGGGCCCGAGGGCGCCCCGAGCGGTCCCGCCCCGCTGGCGTGGGGCGCGAGCCCTCCCGTGGCTGCGCCAGTTGCCGGGGCGGCGCCGGCCGAGGAGCCGGCAGCCAAGCGTCGCCTCGGGCGGTCCGTCACCAACCAGATCGCCGCCGACGTGGAGAGGATGCGCCCCAAGCGGCGGATCGGCGTCCGCGTGGGCACATCGCTCGTGATCGTGGTCATGGCGGTCGGCGTGGTGGCCCTCGTCGCCTACATGGCGGTGAACATGGGGAGCCTCGAGGAGAAGAAGGCGGAGCTGGCGGCCTCCACCGCCCGCGCCGAGGCCGAGACCGAGGCCGCGGCGGCCGAGGGCGTGGCCAAGGCGTCGGTGGGCGGCAACGCCCCCGTGGGCGCCAAGGCGCCCAACCCCGACCAATCCGCCGCCGGCATCACCGACGCCGCCGGCTTCTGCACCAGTGCCGCCATGGCCGGCACGTGGATGGCCGACGTGGCCGGCAAGGCCGTGGGGGGCCAGCTGGGCGCGGGCGGCGCCGGCCTGCCGCAGATGTTGGAGGACCGGCCGCTCGAGCTCGACGGTGCCCTCGACACCCTGGCCGCGTCGAGCTCGGGAGGCCTCCACGACGATGCCGGGCGCATCGGGACCGTGTTCCGCTCGATGCGCGACGGGGTGCTCGGCGCGTCGAGCACCAGCGAGGTGGACGCCAGCGCGGCCCAGGCCCTGGCCCAGCTCCAGGACCCGGCCACCCAGGCCGCGGTGGCCCACGTGGAGACGGTGCGCACCGCCGCCGTCCAGGGGCGTTACAACACGGTGCCGACCTAC
>CAZIVZ010000503.1:0-2556 GCA_964542495.1 uncultured Aquihabitans sp. | reverse complement strand
GGCGTGAAGGCGGCCAAGCGCCTGGCCAACCACCTCGGCGCCGACCTCGCCTTCGTGAACAAGATCCGACCGAAGGGCGTGGCCAACGTGGTGGAGGCCTCCAACGTCATCGGCAACGTCGACGGCAAGCACTGCATCCTGCTCGACGACATGATCGACACCGGCGGCACCCTCGTGGCCGCGGCCGACCTGTTGCGCTCCGAGGGCGCCACCGAGGTGTGGGCCATGGCCACCCACGGGGTCCTGTCAGACCCCGCCACCGAGCGGCTGAAGAACTCGGTGATCGAGAAGGTGGTCATCACCAACACGCTGCCGCTCCCGTCGGAGAAGCGGCTCGACAAGATCGAGGTGCTGTCCATCGCGCCGCTGGTGGCCAGCGCCATCCACGCCGTGTTCGAGGACGAGTCGGTCAGCGAGATCTTCGGCGGCGAGAACCAGAAGTAGCGCTCAGCGCGCCGCGGTGGCCACCGGCACCCGCGGCGCCGGCGCCGCGCCCGTCGCCGCAGCCGACGCCCGCTCCCGGGCGTCGAGCACCCGGTACGCGGTGAGCCCGGCCACCACGGCGGCCACCGCGACGGCGGCGATGGTGCCGCCCACGGTGCCCAGCTCGCGGCCCGCGGTCACGCCGTGGGCGGTCGCGGTGAGCCACAGCGGGAAGCTCAGGACGTGGATCGCCCGCCACTGCTGCTTGGTGAGCCGCCGGCGAAGCAGCGAGCTCGCCTGCACCGCCACCAGCAGGTACATGGCCACGATGCCCCAGGCCACGGCCACCGGCCTCCAGCCCGAGGCGAGGGGCACCAGCACGTCGGCGGCGCCGAAGTGCACGTAGCTGTCGGCCACCACGGTGACCACGTGCAGCCCGACGAACGCGGTCGCCAGGCCCGAGAGCCCCCGGTGCAGGTCGGTGAGCCAGTTCGGACGGAGTCGCTTGCCGGTCACCCGGCCCGAGAGGAGGAGGCCGGCGATCACCGAGGCCGAGAGCAGCCCCCACGCCACCAGCCCGGCCGCCCTCGTCGAGTACCACCAGATCGAACCCATGTCGTCAGCTCCTGTTGTCGGTCGGGACGGCGATCGCGAACCGGTCGAACCCCGGCGTGCGGTGGAGGCCGCCCACCTCATCCACCAGCACCGCGTCGGCGCCGAGCGACGAGAGCAGTGCGTGGGCCTCGTCGAGCGGCCGGGTGATGGCGGCCTTGGCCAAGACCTCGGCCTGCCAGCCGCGGCGGGCGAGCACGGTCGCCGCCACGATCCCGGTGTCGGCCGGGCGGCCGGTGCGCGGGTCGATCACGTGGTGGGCGGGCCGGCCGGCCACGCGCCAGCGGCGGCGCAGCACCGTCGACGTGGCCAGGCCGCCCTGGCGCAGTGCGACCCGTGCCAGGGGGAGCCCGGTGTCGGCCGGGTCGATGTCGACGGTCCAGTCGTCGCCCCGCGGGCCGTAGCCCACCGCGCGCAGGTCGCCACCGATGTTGACCAGCACCCCGGCCGCGCCCTCTGCGGAGATGCGGTCGGCCACGAGGTCGGCGGCGAGGCCCTTGCCCACGCCGCCCGGGTCGAAGCCGACCCCGGCGGGGAGGCGGACGGCGCTGCCCTCGCGGTCGACCTCGACGCCGGCGGCGTCTCGGTGGAGCGCGCTGGCGGGAGCCTCGGCGACGTCCACCAGGTCCTCGAAGCTGCGGTCGTAGCCGGCCCGGATCACCTCGCCCAGGACGGTCGGGTCGAAGGCGCCGTCGGTGGCCCGCCAGCCGTCGAGGGCCCGGCTGACGAGCTCGACGGTGGCCGGCGACACCGCCACCCACGATCCGGCGCACCGGTTGAGCTCGCTGACCTCGCTGTCGGGGAGGAAGCGGCTCCAGCGGCGCTCGAGGTCCTCGATCCCCTCGCGTGCCACCTCCACGAGCTCCATCGGTCCGTGGACGACCAGGTGCACGTCGGTGCCCATGGCCCGGAAGCGGGACTCAGCTTCCATGGCTCTGGGTGGAGGCCACCGCGGTCGAGGTCGTGGTGGTGGAGCTCGCCTCGGCCGACCAGGAGGAGTCGCTGCTGGCGGCGCTGTCCCCGGTGGTGGAGGTGCTGGTCGCCGTGAGCGATCCGGTGCTCGTCGTCGTCGAGGATGCGGTGGTGGCGGCCGGGGAGGTGGAGGTCACGGCGATCGTGCCGGCGAGGGCCGCGAAGGCTCCGACGCTGGCCACGGCCGCACCGCGCCGGGCGCGCCGGGCGGGGTGGGGCCGGCGGCGCCGGTGGGCGGTGGGCCGGAACCGGGGGGAGGGGATCTGGTCATCCATGCGCTCACCCTGCGCCCCGATCCTGGGAACCGCCTTGGAGCCGCACGGGAGTCACCGCAGAGCCCGGCGTTTGGGCGACCGGCGGGGGCGGCCCCTAGGGTTGCACCCCGTTTGACAACCGACTGCGCTCCGGCGCGATCTCTGAAGTAGGAGCTCCGATGGCTGAGATCAAGTTGCAGGCCACCACTGGCCGTTCCCTGGGCTCCGGCCCGTCCAAGCGCATCCGCGTCGAGGGCAAGGTCCCCGGCGTGGTGTACGGCCTCGACGCCGACCC
>CAZIVZ010000502.1:0-2562 GCA_964542495.1 uncultured Aquihabitans sp. | reverse complement strand
GAGGGCGTGGTCGGGCTCGGCAGGGCCGAACTCGTCCTTGTGGTGGGCGAAGTGGACCCGGCGGTAGATGTCGAACGGGACGAACGCCGGGTGGTCCAGCACCCAGCGACCCACCAGATCGTTGGTGGTGCGGTTGCGGAACAGCAGGCGGTGGGCCGCCTCGTGGCCGAGGATGGCCAAGCGGGCGAACATCGGGCCCATCAGCACGAACAGGGCGGCGTAGCCGAGCGGGTGGTCGAGCCACACCGCCGCCGCCCACATGGCCACGATGGCGAGCCACAGGCCGGCCACGGTGGCGGCGTTGCGCACGCCGTCGATCTCGCGCAGGACGGCGCGCACCTCGGGCACGGCCTTGCCCGAGACCAGGAGGCGCTCCGTGGGCAGCACGTCGGGGAGGGCCTCGGGTGGGGGCACCATCCCGCCGGTGCCCGAGCCGGTGGTTCGATCGGTGGCGGTCATCGGTGGTGATGTTACGTTCCTCGGTCAGATGGCGTCCACACGTAACACCCTGGGTTCCACCCATCCGGCCTCGCCGAGCCGGCCGACCCGGCGCCTCACCGCCCGGTCGGCCATCGCGTCCACGCTGCTCGGCGTGTCGCCGCCCGAGCTGCCCACGAGGCCGCTCGTGGCCACCGTCGAGCTCCTCGGGATCGCCGCCGGCACCGCTCGGGTGGCGATGTCGCGCATGGTGGCCGCCGGCGAGTTGGCCGCCACCCCGCAGGGCTACCGCCTCGTCGGGCCGGCGCTGCTCGCCCGCCAGTCCCGTCAGTCGCTCTCGCGCGTGGGGGCGCCGGTGCGGTGGTCGGGCCGGTGGCGGCTCGAGGTGGTGCACGCCGAGGCCCGCCCGGCGGGAGACCGAGCCGAGCTGCGCGCCGCCCTCGGCGCGCTTCGCCACGTCGAGCTCCGCGAGGGCGTGTGGCTCCGACCGGACAACCTGCCCACCGGTGTCCTCCCCGACGCCGAGGACCTGGTGAGCGAGCGATGCACCCGCTTCCTCACCGATCCCGAGGAGCCGGTCGAGCTGGCCGCCTCGCTGTGGGACCTCGCCGGTTGGGCCGGGTCGGCGCGCCGTCTGCTGGGCGAGACCGCGGTGCTGGTCGAGCGCCTGGACCGGCGTGACGCCACCGCCCTCGCACCCGGGTTCTCGCTGTCCGCCCAGGTGCTGCGCCACCTCCAGGCCGACCCGCTGCTCCCCGTCGAGCTCGTCCCACCCGGCTGGCCCGGACCCGAGCTGCGGATGGCCTACGACGCCTTCGACGCCGCCTTCAAGGCCACCCTGGCCGCCTGGCTGCGGGCCCAACCCGCCTGAACCTCACGCGCGAAACCGACCGGAACGTCGCTCCCGCACACCACATTCGCTGGGTTGGGGTGGGTCCTACGATGGCGGGCATGGCTGATGGCTCCCGTCTGTACTTCAAGCAGCTGCTCGCCGGGCTCGACCTGGCCGAGGGCGACCGCGTGGCCGAGCAGATGGTCAACTTCGTGTACCTGATCGGTGACCGGGAGACGGGCGAGGCGGTGGTGGTCGACCCCGCCTACGACCAGCAGGGCGTGCTCGACGTGCTCGCCGCCGACGGCATGCGCCTCACCGGCGCCCTCGCCACCCACTACCACGCCGACCACGTCGGCGGCTCCCTCGGGGGCATGGCCCAGATCACCGGCATCGCCGAGCTGCTCGAGCTGGTGGAGGTACCGATCCACGTGCAGGCCGACGAAGTCGAGTGGGTCACCCGGTCCACGCCGGTGGGCGCCGACCACCTCACCGCGCACCGCAGCGGCGACACCGTCATGGTGGGCGAGATCCCCATCACGTTGATCCACACGCCCGGCCACACCCCCGGGAGCCAGTGCTTCCTGGTCGACGGGAAGCTGGTGGCCGGCGACACCTTGTTCCTCGACGGGTGCGGGCGCACCGACCTCCCCGGCAGCAACCCCGAGGACATGTACCACTCGCTCACCCACCGACTGGCCCAGGTGCCCGACGACGCCGTGCTCTACCCGGGCCACCTCTACTCCGAGAAGCCGTCGGCCACCATGGCCGAGACGCGCCAGCGCAACGTGGTGTTCCGCCCCCAGAGCCTCGAGCAGTGGCTGATGATGTTCGCCCGCTGAGGGCGCCGCGGTCGGCTACTCGACGGCCGCGGCCACCACGTCGTGGTCGCCCTCGATGTGGAACGGCACGCTGGTCACCACGGTGTTGGGGCGGCTGCGCAGCCGGGTTCGCAGCACGAGCGCGCTCTGGTTGTGCAGCAGCTTCTGCCACCAGTGCTCCAGGCTGAACTCCGGCACGATCACGGTGACGAAGTCGTCCTCGTGGCGCGCGTCGAGGTCGTCGAGGTGCCGCAGGATCGGTCGGGTGAGCTCTCGGTAGGGGGAGTACAGCGAGACGAGCTCCACGGGGATCTGGTGGTCAGCCCACTGCTGGTCGATCCGTGCCTGCTCCTCGGCGTTCGCCACCACCGTGAGCGCCACGATGCGGCCGGGGCTGAGCGAGCGGGCGTAGGCGCTGGCCGTGAGGGAGCCCTTGGTGACCTTGCCCACCAGCACCACCACGGGGTTGGT
>CAZIVZ010000501.1:0-2564 GCA_964542495.1 uncultured Aquihabitans sp. | reverse complement strand
AGCCGATCCTGCTGTCGATCGGCTACTCGGCCTGCCACTGGTGCCACGTGATGGCCCACGAGTCGTTCGAGGACGCCGCGACCGCCGCGGTCCTGAACGAGTCGTTCGTGTGCGTGAAGGTGGATCGCGAGGAACGCCCCGACGTCGACGCCGTCTACATGGAGGCGGTCCAGGCCATGACCGGCGCCGGCGGCTGGCCGCTCACCGCCTTCCTCACCCCCGACGCCCGTCCCTTCTTCACCGGCACCTACTTCCCACCCCGCCCCTCCCACGGCCGCCCGTCGTTCCTCCAGGTGTGCCACGCCGTGAGCGAGGCCTGGACCGATCGGCGGCCGGACCTGCTCAAGCAGGCGTCACGGATCACCGAGCACCTCGGCGCCTCGTCGCTCACCTCGACGGGGGACCTGCCCGGCCCCGACGCCCTGCGAGCTGCGCGCGACGCGCTCGTCGGCGACCACGACCCTCACCACGGTGGGTTCGGCGGGGCCCCCAAGTTCCCCCAGACCATGGGCCTCGAGGTCCTGCTGCGCCACCACCACCGCCAGCCCGGCGGCGACCCCGACGCGCTGGCCGCCGTCACCCGGTCGCTCGACGCCATGGCCGCCGGCGGCATCCACGACCACCTCGGGGGCGGGTTCTCCCGCTACTCGGTGGACGACCGATGGCTCGTGCCGCACTTCGAGAAGATGCTGTACGACCAGGCCCTGATCGGGCGGGCCTACCTGCACGCCTGGCAGGTCACTGGCGAGGCCCGGTACCGCCGCGTGCTCGACCACCTGGTGGCCTACGTGCTGCGAGACCTCCGCCACCCCGGCGGCGGGCTCTTCGCCGCCGAGGACGCCGACAGCGAGGGCGTGGAGGGAAGGTTCTACGTGTGGCAGCCCACCGAGGTGCGGGCCGTGCTGGGCGACGATGCCGACACCGCCCTCGCGTGGTGGGGCATCACCGACCCGGGGAACTTCGAGGGGGCCACCATCCTCAACCGCCTCCACGGCTCGGCGGCCGACGTGGAGCCGCCCGAGATCGCCGGCCTCCGCGAGCGCCTGCTCGCGGCGCGCGACCAGCGCATCCGCCCCGGTCTCGACGACAAGGTCCTCACCGAGTGGAACGCGCTGATGATCGCCACCCTGGCGGAGGCCGGCGCCGCGACCGGTACGGCCGCGTGGGTCGCGGCCGCCGTGGCCGGCGCCGACTTCCTCCTCGCCAACCTGCGCCGGGACGACGGCCGGTGGCTGCGCTCGTGGCAGGACGACGGTGCCGGCGGCCGGGCCCAGCACCTGGCGCTGGCGGTGGACCACGCCGCGCTGCTCGACGCGTTCGTCCGCCTGGCCGAGGCCACCGGCGAGGCCCGTTGGATCACCGAGGGGCGCGCCGTGGCCGACGCCCTGCTCGACGGCTTCTGGGACCCCGACGAGGGCGGGTTGTTCACCACGGCCGACGACGGCGAGCAGCTCATCACGCGGGCCAAGGACCTGCTCGACAACGCCACCCCGTCGGCGAACAGCCTTGCCGCCGTGGGCCTGCTGCGCCTGGGCGCCCTCACCGGCGAGGCCCGCTACGCCGAGCGCGCCACCGACATCGTCCGGCTGCTCGCGACGGTCGCCACCCGCCACCCCGCCGCGCTCGGCCACCTGCTCGGCGCCGTCGACCTGCTGGTGAACGGGATCGACGAGGTGGCCATCGCGGGCGACGCCCCGGAGCTCGTGGAGGCGGTGGCCACCCGCTACCTGCCCGGCGCCGTGCGGGCGTGGGGCGAGCCCTACCCGTCGCCGCTCTGGGACGGCCGCCGGCCCGGGCTGGCCTACGTCTGCCGGAACTTCACCTGCCAGGCACCGGTGTCGACCCCGGACGAACTCGTGGCCCAGCTCACCCGCTGACGCCTTCCTGCCAATCGGTGCGGTGGACCACGTCGTCCAGCGGGCGACGGGGGCGGGAGGCCGAGCGCCCGGGCTCGTCCGGCGCCGGGTGCCCCAGGGCGACGGTGCCCACCAGCCGCCACCCGTGGGGCACGCCGAACTCCTCGGCCACGGCCGCCTCGTGCTCGAAGAGGCCGAAGAGGCAGGCCCCGAGACCGGCGTCGACCGCCCCCAGCAGCAGGTGCTCCACCGCGGCGCCGGCATCGACCCACCAGTAGGGCACCGGCCACGCGTCCGGGGCGACCCCCAGCCCGGTGGCCGCCTTGTCGGGCTCGCCGTAGCGCGCCACGTAGGTGTCGGGGCGGGTGGCCACCACCACCAGCACCGGGGCCGACAGCAGGCCCGGCCACCGGAACCCGGCACGACGCTCGGGGGTCAGGGTCGTGGACCAGTACCGCGCCGTGGCGTCGGGGCGGTCGAGCACCAAGAAGGCGACCGCCTGGCTGTTGCCGGCCGAGGGGGCGCGGCGGGCCAGGTCGCACAGGCCGTCGACCACGGCCGCGGCGACCGGTTCGGTCGTGAAGGCGCGCACCATGTGCCGGCGCCGCACGGCGTCGGTCAGCTCCACGGTCTGCTCCGCCCGGCGCCCCGGAGGGGTCAGGCCAGCTTGAGGAGGTCGTCGGCCATCGCCCAGCCGAACGCGATGAG
>CAZIVZ010000500.1:0-2573 GCA_964542495.1 uncultured Aquihabitans sp. | reverse complement strand
GAGTGCGTCGAGGAGGCGGACCACGTCGTTCCTCAGTTCGTCAGGGGTGCGCCGGACCGCATCGGGACCGGCGGAGATGAGCAGGGCACCAGCCGGGATCGCCACCTGCCCGGACCGCTGGAGGTCGGCGCACAGGGCTCGGAGCCGCCGGCGGAGGCGGTTGCGGACCACCGCGCCGCCCACCCGGGTGGTGATGGCGTAGGCGATCCGCAGGTGACCGGTCCCGTCATCGAGGTAGGTCGCCCCCAGGGGGCCGCGACGCACCCGCACACCGTGAGCACGAAGGGCCGTGAAGGTGCGCCGGTCCCGGATGGGCTGGATCAGGCCGACAGCTTCGCCCGGCCCTTGGCGCGACGGTTGCGCAGCACCGCACGACCGGCACGGGTGGACATGCGGGCCCGGAAGCCGTGGTTCTTGGCCCGCTTGCGGACGTTGGGTTGGAAGGTGCGCTTCACTGGGTTTCCTCCTCGAGGTCGAGTCGATGGACCCGACCGGTGCCGACGGCGGCGCCGGCGACGACTGACCGCCCGGACGCGGCCGGGCGTGCCCACGTAGGGGCGATCGACAACGCTACGTCCCCACGGTGCCGAGGGGCAATCGCGACCCCCGCCCACGGTGGTGGCTCAAGCGACGCGCGGCCCCCACCGGACCTTGTGCACCGTCCCCGAGGCGGTGCTACGGTCCGCTCCCGCCGTTGGATCGACTGGTTCGATCGTCGGCCCGAACCGACAGAACCGTGCCCGGGCCCGCCGGCCCACCCGGCACATGGTGCGTTTTCCACAGCGTGTGGACCTGGCTGTGGAACGCCCTGCAGGAGGGATGGCCCAGCCGGTGGCAGACGCAGCAGATCTGTGGACGAGGTGCGAGGCCTCGTTGCAGGCCCAGGTCTCCGACGCCGTCTGGTCCTCGACGTTCCAGGACATCCGGCCGCTCGACCTCGACGACGGCGTCCTCCGCCTCGCGGTGCCCAACATGATGGTCAAGGACCGCGTCGAGACCCGCTACCTCCTGCTCGTGGAGGACATCCTCCGAGACGCCGCTGGTCCTGACCTGCACATCGAGCTGATCGTGCGCCCCGCACCGGCGGAGCCCAGCCTCTTCCCCGATCCCCTCGACGATTGGCTGGGAAGACCGCCGGAGACCGTTGAGGAGCCGGCGAACGCTCCCGGTGCGGCTCCGGAAGCCGACCACCGCCACCTCACGTTCGACGACTTCGTCACCGGCACGTCGAACCGCTTCGCCCACGCCGCGGCACTGGCCGTGGCCGAGACCCCCGGTCGCTCCTACAACCCGCTGTTCATCTACGGCGACGCCGGCCTGGGCAAGACCCACCTGCTCCACGCCATCAAGCACTACGTCGAGGAGAACTACCCGGACTACGTGGTGCGCTATGTCACCAGCGAGACGTTCTTGAACCAGTTCATCGAGTCCATCCGGCTCAACAGCCAGGCCGAGTTCAAGCGCCGCTACCGCGAGGTCGACGTGCTGCTGGTGGACGACATCCAGTTCCTCGAGAACCGCAAGGAGACCCAGGAGGAGTTCTTCCACACCTTCAACGCCCTCCACGAGGGTCGTCGCCAGCTCGTGCTGTCGTCGGATCGACCGCCCGATGCCATCTCCACCCTGGAGAAGCGCCTCAGCAGCCGGTTCAAGATGGGGCTCACCACCGACATCCAACCCCCCGACCTCGAGACCCGCCTCGCCATCCTCCGCAAGAAGGCCGAGAGTGAGGACGTCCCGATCCCCGACGACGTCCTGCTCTTCATCGCAACCAACATCACCGACAACATCCGCGAGCTCGAGGGTGCCCTCAACCGGGTGAGCGCGCTGGGCAGGCTGGTCAAGGAGCCGCTCACCCTCGAGGAGGCCGAGAAGCACCTCCACGACATCCTCGGCGACCGTCAACCGCGCCAGATCACCCCCCAACTGATCCTCGAGGCCACATCGAAGATGTTCGACTTCAGCATCGAGGAGATCAAGGGCAAGAGCAGACAGCGCCCGCTGGTCACCGCCCGGCAGGTGGCCATGTACGTGTTCCGGGAGCTCACCGATCTCTCGTACCCCGCCATCGCCCGGGAGTTCGGCGGACGAGACCACACCACGGTTATCCACGCCGTCGAGAAGATCAAGGCCCTCATGGGCGAGCGCCGGCAGATCTACAACCAGGTCACCGAGCTCGTGCAACAGATCCGCAAGGGCAGCTGACGTGCCCGTGGTCATCTGCCCGGCTCAGGCCTCGATCACCTCGGTTTTCCACCGTCATCCACAGGTACCTGGGCACAGTGGGGGGTCCAACCCCCGTCGGCATTGTGGACGACACCGGGATGGCCGGGGGACGAGCACCATGCGAACGGTGGATGACCGAGGGGTCATCCACGGGCCATGCCCGATCCGAGGGCTCACCTGTGGGACGCTGGGGACGACCGGTGGGGGAGCAGCCGCTCGGCTGACCTGCCCTGATGCAGGGTTGTCCACAATCCACAGGCCCTACCACCACCACCACCTTCTGATCAGCACCCTCTCCGGAGAAAGCGAGCGTCCGTCGTGAAGTTCCGTTGCGAGCGAGACCACCT
>CAZIVZ010000499.1:0-2578 GCA_964542495.1 uncultured Aquihabitans sp. | reverse complement strand
CGCGACACCTACAAGCCGAGCCCGATGATGTCGGCGTTCTTCTTCTCCCGCTCGGAGACCATCTGGGGCGGCACCGCCGAGATCCAGCGCAACATCGTCGGCGAGAAGTTCCTGGGCCTGCCCCGCGAGCCGAAGGCGCCGTCGACCGCATCCTGACCCCTTCGGGGCGCCGGCCGCCCAGTAGCGTGATTCGGTCATGTCAGACCCTCGGCCGCTCGTGAACGTCCCGGCGGCGCCACCGGCATCACCCACCCGTCGTCGACGGAGCTGGACCCAACGGCTCCTCCTCGTGACCGGTGCACTGCTCTCCGTGGCAGCCCTGGCGGTCGCGAGCGTGGTGGCCTGGGGGGCGTGGAAGTACCGCCAGATCGATCGCACCGAGGTCTCGCTCGATGAGCTCGTGGCCGGTGGCGCCGCCAACTACCTCATCGTCGGCTCCGACAGCCGCGAGGGCGGTGACCCACTGGATCCGAGCTCGTCGAACGACCACGCCCCGCTCGCCGACACGATCATGGTGGTGCGAGTGGACCCGCGGTCCACCGCGGCGAAGGTCCTCTCGTTCCCCCGCGACCTGTGGGTCACCCAGGCGAGCACCGGGAAGCAGGGTCGGCTGAACGCCGCCTACGCCGCCGGCCCCCAGCCGCTCGTGGACACGCTGCGATCCGAGCTGGGGATCCCGATCAACCACTACGTCGAGGTCGACTTCAAGGGCTTCGAGCAGGTGGTGAACGCAATCGACGGCGTGCCGCTGTGGTTCGACCGGGCCATGCGGGATCGCAACACCGGCCTGGCGGTCGAGGAACCCGGGTGCATCACGCTCGACGGCCGCAGTGCCCTGGCGTTCGCTCGCTCGCGCCACCTCCAGTACGAGGACCAGGGACGGTTCCGCTCGGACGGCACCGGGGACCTGGGGCGGATCTCGCGCCAGCAGCACTTCATGCGGCGCGTGATCGACCGGGCCAAGGACAAGGGCGTGTCGAACCCGCTCACGTTGAAGCGGCTGGTCGATGTGGGTACCGCGAGCGTGACGCTGGACGACGACCTGTCGGTGGGGGAGGTGGTGGCCATGGCCCGCCAGTTCTCGTCGTTCGACTCCGCTGCCCTCCAGAGCTTCACGTTGCCGAACACGCCGCGCACCACGAGCGGGGGCGCGTCCGTGGTGGACGTGGACCGGGCGGCGGCCGAGCCGATCCTGGCCCTGTTCCGGGCCACGGGAACCGAAGCCCCTGCCGACGCCGTACCCGAGACCACCATCACGGTGCCGGTGGTGCACCTGGTGGACCCGGGTGAGGTGACGGTGACCGTTCTGAACAGCACCGGGGAGCAGGGCGTGGCGTTCACCGCCTACCGCGAGCTGGAGGGTCGGGGCTTCTCGGTGGAGCACTACGGCAACGGCGACGAGCTCGGCCGGCCCTCGCTCGAGCGCTCGACGGTCCGCTACGCACCGGGGCGGGACTACGAGGCCCTCACCGTGGCGGCATGGGTCGACGGTGGGGCCAAGGCGGTGGAGGACCCCTCCCTGCCCGCCGGGTCCGTCGTGCTGTTCCTCGGTGCGGACTTCTCGTCGTTCGCGACGTCCGCCCCCACCACGACCACGACCACCTCCACCACGACGACCCAGGTGCCGCTGGCCGGCGCCGGCCAGGTTCCGGCGGTGGCCGCGCCCACCCCTGTGGTGGGCGTGGTTCCGGGGAGTCCGCCCCCCGGGAAGACCTGCGACTGAGTCGGCGGTGAGGGGTTCGAGGAAGCCGGGATGGTCCCGCCAGGCGGGCTGGTCGTCGCCGAGCCATGGGTCCACCAGGGGTGGCTCGGCGCGGAGCTCTCGGGGCGTGTCCCCGCCGGGGTCGATCTCGTAGACGGCGCGCCGGACCCGCCGGGCCCGGCCGGAGCGGACCTCGTAGCCCATGGCGTCGGCCAGGGTCTTCGAGGGGTGGTTGCTGGCGATGGCGTAGCCGTAGTGGTGGAGCAGGGCGTGGAGCGCCCTGAGGCTGAGGGCGCCGTGACGACGCAGCACGGCGCGAGCGGTCCGGCGAAGGGCTCGACCGGCCACCGGCCGGGCGTCGGGCTGGATCGGGGGCAGGGGAGGCTCACCGATGGCAGGCGGGCGGCGGCCCTTCTGGCCGGGGACGACGGGCCACAGCTGGTCTCGCAGCTCATCGGAGCGGCGGAGCGCCGCGAGACGGCGACGGGTGATGTCGAGGATCTCCCGCTCGCACGCGTCGACGTCGTGGAGCGCCTGGTCGCGCTCGATCTGGAGCTCGAGGCGTCGCTGGCGGGTCAGGCCGGCCCACCGGCGGTTGGGGTTGAGGGCGCGGCCGGCGATCGGCGGGTTGGGCTCCGTGCCGGTGCGAGGCCTGGCGGCGGCGGCGGCGAACGCTTGGGCGAGCCCGTTACCTCCTGGTGGAAGGGTCGGAGCTGGCCGATGAGGACCGCTGGTCTCGTCTTCGGGCGCGCTGGGGTCGGTCGCTGGTGGGTGATCCTGTTCGTCCACGGGGGCTCCCGGTAGGGGTGGGAGGGTACGAGGGACGGGCCGCAGGTGCGGGGCGTCGAGTCGGCTGGTGGGCCGAAGGGAACGGCG
>CAZIVZ010000498.1:0-2578 GCA_964542495.1 uncultured Aquihabitans sp. | reverse complement strand
GCTCCGCCCGCGGGCGGCCCGCCCCCGGCACCCGAGGCGCCGCCTGCGCCGCCGGCTGCACCGGCGCCGTGAGCGTGGGCGGGGACGCACCCCAGGAACCGCCGCCGCTCCCGGGTGCGCCACCGGCACCGGGTGCCCCGCCGTCACCGGGTGCCCCGCCGGCACCCGCCCCGCCGCCGCTCGATGAGGGCGACGGCGATCTCGCCATGTTCCAGGTCACCGAGCTGACCCGTACCTACCCCTGCCGGCAGTGCGGCGCGCAGCTGGTGTTCGACATCACCCAGCAGAAGCTGGCCTGCCCGAGCTGTGGGTTCGCGGCCGACATCGAGACCTCGCAGCTCGCCCCACCCGTGGAGCACGACTTCGCGTCCACCATGGGCGAGATCCGCGCCGCCATGGGGACGGTGCAGCCCCCGCAGATCGCCGGGGAGAAGGAGATCGTCTGCCAGAACTGCGGTGGCCACACCACGTTCTCGGGCACCCTCACGTCCAGCCGCTGCCCCTACTGCGCCACCCCCATCCAGCGAGACGACGTCCACGACGCACCGGCGCGCCTCCCCGTCGACGGGGTGCTGCCGTTCCAGGTCGACGAGAAGCGGGCGCGAGGCGCCCTCGAGGAGTGGATCAACGGACGGTGGTTCGCCCCGAGCGAGTTCAAGAAGTACAAGGAGACCGGCGCCTTCTCCAGCGTGTACGCCGCCTACTTCACGTTCGATTCGGAGACCCGCACCCGCTACGAGGGCCAGCGCGGCGACGACTACACGGTGACGGTGGGCTCCGGGGAGAACCGGCGCACCGAGACCCGCACCAGCTGGCACCACGTCTCGGGCCAGGTGGCCAACTCCTTCGACGACCTGACCGTGCTGGCCAACGAGGGCTTCGACCCCAGGCGGGTGAAGGACCTCGAGCCCTGGCCCACCCAGGCGGCCCGTCCGTTCTCACCGGAGTTCGTGGCCGGCCACCTCTGCCGGACCTACGACCACGACGCCGATGGGTGCTTCCCCGAAGCGAAGGCCGAGATGGACGCCGCCATCGAGGACACCGTCCGGCGCGACATCGGTGGCGACCACCAGCGCATCTCGTGCCAGGACACCCGCCACGACACCCTCACGTTCAAGCACCTGCTCCTGCCCATCTGGCTCCTGACCGTGATCTACGAGGGCAAGCCCTTCCAGGTGTTCATAAACGGGGTCACCGGTGAGGTCCAGGGCCAACGGCCGTGGAGCAAGGTCAAGATCGCTGCCGCCGTGGTGGCCGGGCTCGTCGTGGCGATGATCGCGCTGTACCTGTACTCGAAGTCGCAGTCGAGCTCGACGTGAGATCGTGATGGCGGCGCTCGTCGCCCTCGGGGTGCTGGCGGTCGCATCGGCGGTCGCGGTGGTCGTCGCCGTGGCCCTGCGGAACAAGGCCGCGTTTGCGCGGTCGAACGAGTTGATCCCGGGGGTGCCGTCGGTGGCGCCGGCGTCGTGGGCCGGATCGCACGACCCCGAAGCCCGGCTGCACCGGCGGCTGCGCCAGGCGCTCGAGGCGTTGCGGGCCAACCAGGCCTTCGACGATGACGGCGGCCTGCTCGACCTCCGGGTGGAGCTCGAGCAGCAGGCGCTCGAGATCGATCGACAGCTGGTGGTCACCGCCGCGCTGCCCCTGCACCTTCGTCCCGATCCGCTGGATCGCCTCACTGCAGCGGTGACGTCGCTGGAGCAGGCGGTGGCCGACCTTGCGGGGTCATCGGCGGCTGACACGAGCGCCCGGCTGCACCGCACCCTCGACGACGTCCGCCTGCGGACGGGCCTGGTGGCCCAGGCGCGCGCCGCCCTCGACGACCTCCCGTCCCCGGAGCCCGCACCCTCGGAGCCCGAACAGGAACCCGGTCAGGCCGAAGGCCAGACCGGTACCGCGTCGTAGCGGGTCAGCGCTTGGCGGCGCGGAGGCCGTCGGTGATGGCGTCGTCCGCCGAGGCGTAGCAACGGTCCGGGTGGGTGCGCCCGTAGGCCGCCATGCCCGGCAGGTGGAAGATCCCGCTCGAGAGCTTGGCCTTGATGGGGAAGCCGTCGGGACACGCACCGTCGACCGGAGCCATCCAGGTGGCGTCGTCGGTGAGGTCGATGACCACGTCGTCGGCGAGCACCGGCGGAAGATCGAGCTCGCTGCGACGAGCGTGCACCACGCGGGCCAGCAAGGCGACGACGAACCCCAGCCCCATGCTCAGCCCGACGAGCCACCCGAATCGCGATCGCGACATGGGCGCCATCGTACCGGTGGGCCCCCTCCGCCCGGGTGATGCTCAGGTGGGTGCGGTGGTGGGCAACCAGGCGGGGCGGCTCTGCTCGAACGAGGTGATCGCCCCCTCGTTGCGCAAGGTGATGCCGATGTCGTCGAGGCCCTCGAGGAAGCGGTGCTGCACCGCGTCGTCGAGGGGGAACTCGACGGCGAGGCCGATGGCCGGAGCTTCGAGGGTGCGGCGCTCCACGTCGATCGTGATCTCGAGCTTCGGATCGGCCTCCACGGCGCGCAGGAGCTGTTCACCCACCTCGGGGCTCACCACCACGGGCACAAGCCCGTTCTTGGTGGCGTTGTT
>CAZIVZ010000497.1:0-2585 GCA_964542495.1 uncultured Aquihabitans sp. | reverse complement strand
GCCCAGGAGAGCTGGACCACCATGTTCGACCGGGCCACGGTGCCCACGCCCGAGCTCGAGGGGCGTGCCCGCGGCTGGCTGCGCATCCGCAGCGACCTCGGCGACGA
Organism: uncultured Aquihabitans sp.; assembly: GCA_964542495.1. Classification (GTDB taxonomy): domain Bacteria; phylum Actinomycetota; class Acidimicrobiia; order Acidimicrobiales; family Iamiaceae; genus Aquihabitans. Next base: position 2,478 of record CAZIVZ010000497.1, on the reverse strand, counting down.
CCCCGTGCTGCACGCGTGCGCCCTGGCCTACATGTCCGACGACTACCCCACCGATGCCGTGGTCTCGCTGCACCCCGATCGGCCCGGACCCGACACCCCGCCCGACCAGCACCCGTTCGTGGCGTTCAGCCTCGACCACGCCATCTGGTTCCACCGACCGCTGCGCGCCGACCGGTGGCACCTCACCGCGATGGTCTGCCACGGCATCATCTCGTCTCGCGGGCTGACCGTCGGCCACGTCTTCACCGAGGACGGCGTGCACGTGGCCTCGGTGACCCAGGAGGTCCTCCTGCGCCCCCGGCGCGCCTGACCGCACCCGAGCCCCGCGGTCGACAGGTGGCAGGACCTGTGGTGGTCCACCCACGACAACCGCCGCCACCTCGCGCCGCGGTCGACAGGTGGCAGCGCCTGTGGTGGCAGACCCGCAGCAACCGCTGCCACCTCGACGGGCCGACTTTTCGCGGGCCGCGCGCTCGGTCCTAGGGTTCGGCCATGACGTCGACCCTCGTCCTGCTCCGTCACGGCCAGAGCACCTGGAACGCCGAGAACCTCTTCACCGGCTGGTGGGATGCCGACCTGTCCGACAAGGGCCGCGCCGAGGCCACCGCCGCCGGCGAGCTCATGGCCGAGGCCGGCGTGGCGCCCGACGTGGTGCACACCTCGCTGCAGACCCGGGCCATCCGCACGGCCAACCTGGCCCTCGACGCGATGGGCCTGCTGTGGCTGCCGGTGAAGCGCCACTGGCGGCTGAACGAGCGCCACTACGGCGACCTCACCGGGCGAGACAAGGCCCAGGCCACCGCCGAGTTCGGGGCCGACCAGGTCAAGGTCTGGCGCCGCAGCTACGACGTGCCACCGCCCCCCACCGCCCCGGGCAACCGGTTCGACCCAAACGCCGACCCCCGCTACGCCCACATCCCCACCGACGTCCTGCCGCAGTCGGAGTGCCTGGCCGACGTGGTGGCGCGGATGCTGCCCTACTGGTTCGACCAGATCGTGCCCGACCTCGCCCACGGCGCCACCGTCCTGGTCGCGGCGCACGGCAACAGCTTGCGCGCCCTGGTGAAGCACCTCGACGGCATCAGCGACCACGACATCGCCGAGCTCAACATCCCCACCGGCGTCCCGCTGGTCTACGGGCTCGACGAGCACGCCCGACCGGCCGAGGCGAAGCCCTGGAACGAGCGGGCACTCGGCGATCCGGAAGCGGTGGCGGCGGCCGCTGCGGCGGTGGCCAACCAGGCGTCGGCCGCCTCCGCCTGATTCCCGGCACGGCGGGGGTCCACGCCGTACGCTTCGCCGCCATGGCATCGCACAACAAGCACCTGGAGCACCTGGCCGAGATCCCGCTGTTCACGGCCCTCAACAAGCGTGACCTCCAGCGCATCGCCAAGGCGTCCAACGAGGTGAGCCGGCCCGCCGGATCGGTGCTGGTCGACCAGGGCGATGCCGGGCGCGAGGCCTTCGTGATCATCGACGGCACGGCCACGGTGAAGCGCAACGGCCGCAAGGTGGGCACCCTCGGCGTCGGCGACTCGGTCGGCGAGCTGTCGCTGCTGGACCACGGACCACGCACGGCCACCGTCACCGCCGACACCGACATCACCGTCCTGGTGCTCAGCGCACGGGAGTTCGCGGGCGTCCTCGAAGAGGTCCCCGGCCTGGCCCAGAAGATGCTCGGCCAGCTCGCCGGGCGGGTCCGGGACCTGGATCGCCAGATCTACGGCTGACCGGCCGTTCGAGCCCCCCGGGAGTTTCGGCCCCCGGCGAGCCGCGCGAGTAGGTTTCGCGCTGCTATGGCTACCGAAGAGACCGACCAGGCAAAGCGGATCAAGCCCCACCAGGTGGTGGTGGGCCTGGGGGTGGCGATCGCCCTCTTCATGGCCGGCTCCGGCGTGGCTCCGCTCATCACCGAGTGGCACGACGACGCCGAGGTGCAGCGCGAGGTGTTCGGGGGCATCCCGAGCGGCGTGAAGCTGGCGTTCTACATCGTCATCCCGCTGCTCATCGCCTACGGCGCCTACCTGTTCTCCCTGCGGGTGAAGAACTGGGAGCGCGGCGCCCCCGACGACCGCAAGACCACCCCCGAGAACGCCAAGCGCCGCTTCGGCGACTTCCGCTCGGGCGTGTACATGCAGACCCTGCTGCGGGACCCCGCCGCCGGCGTCATGCACGCCATGATCTACTTCTCGTTCCTGATCCTGCTGGCGGTCACCACGATCCTCGAGATCAACCACCAGGTGCCCGAGGGGATCAAGTTCCTGCACGGCCGCACCTACCAGGCGTACAGCTTCGTGGGCGACGCCGCCGGCCTCATCCTCTTCGCCGGCATCATGTGGGCGATCCTGCGGCGCTACGTGTTCCAGCCGTACCGCATCCGCATCAAGTCCAAGGCCGACCACGTGCTGGGCCTCGGCACGCTGCTCGCCCTGGCCGTCACCGGCTTCATGGCCGAGGGCTGGCGCATCGCCGCCGAGG
>CAZIVZ010000496.1:0-2600 GCA_964542495.1 uncultured Aquihabitans sp. | reverse complement strand
GCAACCTGTCGATCGTCGACCGCAAGAAGGACATCATCATCACCGGCGGCGAGAACGTGTCGTCCCGCGAGGTCGAGGACAAGCTCGCCGCCCACCCCGACATCGCCGCCGTGGCCGTGGTGGGCGCGCCCGACCCCCGGTGGGGCGAGCTGGTGTGCGCCTTCGTGGTCCCTCGCCCCGGCGCCGACCTGACCGCCGACGACGCCCTGGCCTTCGGGCGCGCCGCCATCGGCGGCTTCCAGCAGCCCCGGCGCGTGGAGCTGGTGGACGAGCTGCCCCGCAACGGCAGCGGCAAGGTCCTCAAGCACGAGCTCCGCGCCCGGCTCGGGGCGGCCCCGCAGTGACCACGAGCGGCGGACGACGGGACCTGGCCGCCCCGCGCGCCGGCCTGGAGGCGTGGTTCGCCGACCACCGACCCGACCTCGCCGCCGCCGGAATCGCCGACCTGCACCACCCCTCGTCGGGGCTCTCCAACGAGACGATCGTGGTCACGACCCACCCTGCCGCCGACGGGTCCCCGGGCCGCCAGGTCGTCGTCCGGCTCCCCCCGCTGCTCCCCTCGTTCCCCCACCAGGACCTGGCCCGGCAGGTCCGGGTGCACGAGGCGGTCACCGCCGCGGGCATCCCCACGGCCGGGCCGATCCGCCACGAGCCAGACACGCGGTGGCTCGGCGTGGACTTCGTGGTGATGCCGTTCGTGGCCGGCACCATCCCCGGACCGGCCTCGCTGTTCGACCCCTGGCTCACCGAGGCCACCGCGGCCGAGCAGCGAGGCGCGCAGCGGGAGATGGTCGACGTGCTGGCCGCCGTCCACCGGGTGCCGTGGCGGGACACGGCACTGGAGGAGCTGCGAGGCGACGGTTCGGGGCGCCTCGCCGACCAGCTCGACCACTGGGAGCGCTACCTGCGCTGGGCCGCCGGGGACCGACGCCTGCCGAGGATCGAGGCGCTGCTGCGGTGGTGCCGTGACCACCGACCCGGCGACGACGCCGAGCCCTCGCTGCTGTGGGGCGACCCCCGCCTCGAGAACCTGGTGGTGGGCGACGACCGCAGCGTGCGGGCCGTGCTCGACTGGGAGTTGGCCGCCATCGGTCCGGCGGAGATGGACCTCGGCTGGTACCTCGGGCTCGAACGGGTGCTCCTCGAGCTCACCGGCATGGACCCGCTGCCCGGCTTCGCCGCACCCGAAGAGGTGGCCGCCGACCTCGAGACCGCCCTGGGCCGCCCGCTCCAGGACCCGGCCTGGCACCAGATCTTCGCCGTGGTCCGCTCGATCTGCATCAACGTCCGCCAGGCCGAGATCGCCGCTCGGGCCGGCGTGCGCTACGTGCTGCCCGGCGGCGAGGCCAACCCGCTCGTGGCCGTGGCCGAGCGCTGGGCCGAGGCGTGGACGCCGTGATGGAGCGACGGACGCGTCGAGCGATCAGATGCCGGCGATGGCCTTGAGCTCGGTGTACTCGTCCAGGCCGGCCTCGCCCCACTCGCGCCCGATGCCCGAGGCCTTGTAGCCGCCGAAGGGCATGGTGGGGTCGGGCGCGTAGCCGTTGATGCCGAACGTCCCGGTGCGGACGCGGCGGGCCACGGCCACGCCGCGCTCGGGGTCGGTGGTCCACACCGACCCAGCCAGGCCGTACTCGGAGTCGTTGGCGATCCGCACGGCGTCGTCGGCACCGTCGGGGCCCTGGGCGTCGTCGTAGGGGATCACCACGAGCACCGGCCCGAAGATCTCCTCCCGCGCCACGCGCATGGCGTTGTCGACGTCGGCGAAGACGGTCGGCTGCACGAACCAGCCCGTTTCGAGCCCCGGTGGCGGCTCGGCGCCGCCGGTCACGAGCCGGGCGCCCTCGGCTCGGCCGAGCTCGATGTAGCCCCGCACCCGATCGCGCTGGCGGGCGCTGGCCACGGGGCCGATCGCGGTGCCCTTCACGAACGGGTCTCCCACCCGCAGCCCGTCCGCCACCCCGGCCACCGCGTCGACCACCTCGGCGTGGCGGGACCGCGGAGCCAGCACGCGGGTCTGGGCCGCGCAGGCCTGGCCGTTGTTCATGAACGACGTGAACCGCAGGCCGGCGGCCACCACGCCGAGGTCGGCGTCGGGGAGCACGATCGTGGCCGACTTGCCGCCCAGCTCGAGGCTGGCCCGCTTGAGCTGCTGCCCGCACACCGCGGCGACCTCCCGACCGGCGGTGGCCGAGCCCGTGAAGGCCACCTTGTCGACCCCCGGGTGGGCCACCAGCGCCCGTCCCGCCGCCACGCCGCCGGTGAGGATCGACACGACGCCGGGTGGCAGCCCCGCCGCCTCCACCACCTCGGCCAGGATCACCGCGTCGAGCGAGGCCTCGGGCGCGGCCTTGACCACCACCGTGCAACCGGCGAGCAGGGCCGGCGCCAGCTTGGTGGCGATGAGCACCTGGGGCACGTTCCACGCCACCACCGCGCCCACCACGCCCACCGGCTCACGACGCAGGAGGAACGGCAGGTACCGGCCCGGCCGGCGCTGCTCCCACGGGTACGACCCGGCCAGGTCGACGAACGCCCGCATGGTCTCGAGGGGCGACGCCACCTGGGCGAGGTTGGAGAACCCGAAGGTGCATCCCGTC
>CAZIVZ010000495.1:0-2625 GCA_964542495.1 uncultured Aquihabitans sp. | reverse complement strand
GAGGCCGTCCTCCTTGCCCCGGAAGAAGTGGTTGAACCCCACGTCGTAGAGCGCAGCCGACGACGCGAACGTGGCCAGGTGACCGCCGATGCCGTCGGCGGCGGCGTTGGCCTTCACCACCATCACCGCCGCGTTCCAGCGGATGAACGCTCGGATGCGTCGCTCGAGGTCGATGTCGCCGGGGAACCAGTACTCGGCCTGCTCGTCGCCCAGCGGGATCGTGTTCACGTAGGGCGTGCGCACGGTGGCCGGGATGCCCACGCCGAGCTCGTGGGCCCGGTCCATCAGGCGTTGGATCAGGTACTCGGCGCGGCGCGACCCGTGGTGGGAGACCACCGCATCGAGGGAGTCGAGCCACTCGACGGTCTCGGCGGGATCCCGGTCCGGGAGCTGGTCCACGAAGCTGTCGTCGCTGTCCATGTGGCCCATGGTGCCGCGCCTCGGAGCGGTTCGCACCGATCGCCGCCGCTCACCCGGGCTGGCGTCGGCTGCCATGCTGGGACGATGTCGCCCGAGCCACCGCTTCGCGTGTTCACCGACGGCGCGTGCAGCGGGAACCCGGGCCCGGGTGGTTGGGCGTGGGCGTCGTCGCCCACCCACTTCGAAAGCGGCGGAGAGCCCGCCACCACCAACAACCGCATGGAGCTCACGGCGGTGCTCCAGGCCCTCGAGTCGAACCCCGGGCCGCTCGTGGTGGTCATGGACTCCACCTACGTGAAGGACGGGCTGGAGTCCTGGCACAAGGGCTGGGAGCGCAACGGATGGAAGACCAAGGCGGGCCAGCCGGTCAAGAACCGTGAGATCTGGGAACCGCTGGTGGGCCTGGCCAAGGAGCGGGCCCACGAGGTGCGCTTCGAGTGGGTCAAGGGCCATTCGGGGGACGCCATGAACGACCTGGTGGACCTCCTCGCCGTGGAGCAGCGCGACCTCCACCGCTCCGGCCTGGCGACGGGCTCTCCGGGGTCCGCCCGGGTCGCGTCCGCGGGGATCGGTGGGCGCCTCGCCGAGCTCTCCGCCGAGGAGCGGCGGGCCGAGCGGCGGCGGCGTGACGGTCGCATCCCCGCTGGGTACCTCGTGGCGGTGCTCGGCCAACGCCCACCCGAGCTGGCCGGCGAGGTGCTGGACCGCACGCGCGAACGCCTCACCGAGATCTTCGCGGCCCAGGCCACCCTGTCGACCGAACTGGTGGTGGTCACCGGATTGCGCGAGGGCGCGGAGCGGGCGGCGGCCGAGGCCGCCATCCGCGCCGACGTCCCCTTCGTGGCCGTGCTGCCCTTCCCCGATCCCCACCTCCGAGCGCCGGCCACCGATCGCGGTCGGGTGGCCGACCTCCTCGGCCGAGCCCGCGAGGTGGTCACCCTCGAGAAGAAGCAACCCGAGGATCGTGAGGGGTTCGCCAAGGCGATGGCACGCCGAGACTCGTGGCTGGCGCGCGCGGCCGACGAGGCGATCCTGGTGTGGGACGAGGACGACCCCCGGTTCTCCCGACTGCACAAGGACCTCGATGCCCAGCTCGGTCCGGCGCTGGTGGTCCTGCACCCCTGATCCGCGCCCGCCGCCAGGCGCTCGGCCGCGATGTCCTCCCGCACCTGAACAGCACCTAGGTTGCGTGGGAGAACCCGAAAGCCCTGGAGGCCCTGTCCATGTCCCGTCGTCGCATCACCGGCTCCCTCGTCGCCGCCGTCCTCGTGCTCACCCTGGCGGCAGGGTGCAGCGGATCGGACTCGTCCGATGCCAAGGATGCCGACGCCAAGACCACCACGACGGCCAAGGGCTCGGGCACGACCACCACCTCCGAGGGGGACGACGACGCAACCGGGACCACGTCGGCCGAAGGCGCCACGTCCACCACCACCGCCGGCACCGGCACGGACGTCGACGAACCCGAGCTCTCGGGCGACTTCTGCGAGAAGACCCGCCAGCTCCAGGAAGGCAACTTCTTCGCCGGCATCCCCAGCGACACGTCGACGAAGGGCAAGATCGCCGCCTTCCAGGAGCAGTTCCGGATCTACGCCTCGCTCTACGGCCAGATGGCCGATGGCGCACCCGAGGAGATCGCCGAGCACGTCCAGGCGTGGGCCGACGCCGCCTCGGCCAACTACGAGAAGGTCAAGGACATGACCAGTCTCACCGAGGTCACCGAGCTCCAGACGGACTTCACCAAGGCCGCGCAGTCCGGCGAGCTCAAAGCGGCCAGCGACGCGATCCAGGCCTACCTCGAGAAGAACTGCGACCTGTCCCTGCAGTGACCGGCCGGCGGGCCACCCAGCGGCGGTAGCGTCGGCGGTCATGCGCGTCGGGGTGGACAGCGGGGGCACGTTCACCGATGTGGTGGCCGCCGACGGGAGCATCGCCAAGGTCCCCTCCACCTCGCACGACCCCGGCGCGGCGGTGCGCGCCGGGGCCGCGCAGGTGGTGGCCGGCGCCGATCGGCCGTGCACCCTCGTGCACGGCACCACGGTGGCCACCAACGCCCTGCTCGAGCGCCGCGGTGCCACCGTGGCGCTGGTGGCCACGGCGGGGTTCGCCGACGTGATCGAGATCGCCCGCCAGGACCGCCCGTCGCTCTACGACCCGTGGGCGGACCGGCCCGAGCCGCTGGTGCCCCGTCACCTGCGTCTGGAG
>CAZIVZ010000494.1:0-2625 GCA_964542495.1 uncultured Aquihabitans sp. | reverse complement strand
TGTAGCGGCACATCCGCCGGGAGCCGGATGGTGGCCGAGGGGCTGGTCGACTCCCGCCAAGGGTTCGGCTGGTTCGTGGCCGAGGCGCCGGTGCGCCAGCCGCTGGCTCGGCTGGCCACCATCGAGGACCAGCTGGAGGCCGAGGGGCGGCGGTCCGAGCGCCGGATCACCGAGTTCGCCTTCGTGCCGGCGCCACCGGGGATCCGGGCCGTCCTCGGCGTCGACGAGGTGCTCTCGGTGCGCCGGGTGAACCTGGCCGACGGTGAGCCCTTCGCCCGCGTCACGGTGTGGTGCCCCGAGCACCTGGGTCGCGACCTCAGCCGGAGCCAGGTGGAGCGGACCTCGTTCTACGAGCTGCTGCCGGTGCGCTTCGGCGGGGCCACCCAGACCATCGGGGCCGACGCCGCCGGACCGCTCGACGCCGACCTGCTCGGCGTGCCCGTGGGGTCGCCCGTGCTCGTGTGCCGGCGCGTCACCGCCGACATCGCCGGTACCCCGGTGCTCATCGGCGACTACGTGTTCCCGGCGCACCGCACCGAGTTCACCGTGGAGCTGACCACCACGGAACCCTCGATCGCCCCCGGTGGGTTGCGCCTCCTCGAGCAGCCGCCAGCGGATCAGCGCGGGGCCAACGCCAGCCGGTAGTCGCCGCCGCTCGGGGTGGCCGTCACGATCGCACCGCCCTGCACCTCGGTGACCGAGACCTCGGTGAGGCCCTCGGTGGTGATGCGGCTCAGGGCCGGCACCGTGTCGGGCACCCAGACCACGAGCGGTGCCTTCGGGTCGATCCGGTCCGGTGCGGTGGCCGCCAGCTCGAGCTCGCCGGTCTCGGGGTCGGACCGCAGCTCGCTGAGCGTGCCCGGCACCGCGCGCGGGTAGGCCCTCCCCACGATGGCGAGGAAGGCGTCGTTCGGGCCGATGTCGCGATCGTCGGGGCAGTCGACCAGGTTGAGCTGGACCACCGGTCCGGTGGGCCGGTTGCCCGGCTTGGCGATGGTGTGGGGATCGCCGCAACGCTGGCGCCACTGCCACTCGGCACTGCCGGCGGCGAGCTGCGCGTCCTCGGCGGCGGCGAACCGGCGCAGGATCTTCACGGCGGCGTCGTCCTGGCGGTAGACGCCGTACTCGCCCACCCAGAGCGGCCACCCGCGCTCGGCCGCCGTGTCCGCCTGGATCGAGAACGTGTCCTCGACCGACAAGATCTTCGGCCCGATCACCTCGGCGTAGTTGTGGGGCGCGAAGACCAGGTTCGGGTCGTCGGACACGTCCTTGGCCGGCATCGATCCCGGCAACGGGAACGTCAGCAGCGGCTCCACGAACAGCAGGTGGGGGAAGCCGTCCACCGTCTGGGACTCGGCGTCGCGGATGGTCGTGACCAGGTCGCCCACCAGCTCGGTGAGGCGGATGGCCGACTCCTCGGGGGTGAACACCTGGTTGGGCTCGTTGAACAGGTCGATGCCGGCCACGGCCGGCTCGGCGGCGAACTCCCGGGCCAGGGCGGCCACGGTGGCCACGTACGCATCTCGCACGCCCCCGCTGTTGCGGAGGAAGGCGCGGAACGCGGCCTGGACGGCCGGTGCCCCCTCGCGAGACCCGATCGGGCGGCAGGTGGACTGGCCCTCGGTGAGGGTGGCCCAGTCCGGGGCGCCGTCCCACCCGATGGCCCGCTCGGTGCCCGACGTGCACACGGTGGACGCCGGGGTGGCGAGGTTCTTGCCCCACGCGTCCTGGTGGAGGTCCAGCACGGTGTAGATCCCGCGCTCGGCGGCGGCGTCGACCGCGGCGCGGACCTCGGCCACGTAGCCGCCGTCGAGCTGGCCGCGCGCCGGCTCGAGCGACGACCAGCTGAGCAGGAGCCGCACCACCGAGAACCCGTTGGCAGCCATCGCGTCCCAGTCGGCATCGGTGGCCGGCTTCACCGGCACCAGGTCCGGGTCGGCCTGGTGGTAGTCGGCCAGCACGTTGAGGTTGGCGCCCCGCAGCAGCACCTCGCGCCCGCGGTCGTCGACGATGCGAGGCCGGCCCTCGGCGCTCACCGACAGCGGCCGCAGCTCGGTGGGCGAAGCGGGCGAGGACACCCCCGACGTCGCCGTCGTCGTGGAGGTGCGGTCGGCCGCGTCGCCGCCGCCGTCGCTCCCCGAGCACGCCACCGTCGCCACCAGGACGGCCAACGCCACGCAGACGGTCCGTACCCCCGCTCCCCTCATGGGAGCACAGGGTACGCCAGCGGCCAGAATGGCCCCATGACCCGTCGAGACCCCGATGCCCGCCGGCGCGCCGGCCACGCGTACCTGGTGGTGTCCGCCATCGGCGCCGCCAACACCGCCAACGCCAGGCGTCCGCTGAAGCGCACCGGTCGGGCCGGCGTGCTCGGGTTCTTCCCCGGCTGGCTCACCTCCGAGCTGCCGCTCCACGCCATCGCCTGGCAGGTCTTGGCCACGGTGCTGTTCGCCCGGCGCGGCGCGCTCCGCACGGCTCGGGGCCTCGCCGGTCTCGGCGTGTCGCTCGCGTCGTGGGCCGCCCTCGTGAAGATCTGGAGGCAGGCGCTCGACGCCGGCGAGGTCTACGACGAGGCGCTGCGCGACGGGCTCGGCGACGACCTCGACCTGGTGCGCCCGGGTGCGG
>CAZIVZ010000493.1:0-2630 GCA_964542495.1 uncultured Aquihabitans sp. | reverse complement strand
GCCGACGTCGAGCCCAGGCTCAACGCCCTGCTCGAGCGGGTGAAGGACGACGAGTCGGCCCGGCAGGAGTACCTCGACATCCTGGAGCTCATGGGCCCCATGGACCCCCGCACGGTGGAGTTCCGCCGCGCGCTCAGCCGCCAGCTCTTCTAGGGAGCGGTGCATCCCCCGCCCGGGCGGGGCCGCCCGCCAGGCTGGTGCGGTGCGTTGGGGACGGATCGAGCGCCGGCCCGGCTACCGGCTCTGGATCGGTGGCCCGGTCCCTCGTGGGGCCGACGCGTGGACCCTCGGCTCGCTGGTGATCGTGCGGCGGGCCAGCGCCCGGAGCGTGCACCTGCTGGCCCACGAGCTCGAGCACGTGCGCCAGTGGCGCGAGCGGGGGGTGGTGGGGTTCCTGCGCTGGTACGTCGGCGCCTACCTGGCCTGGCGGATCCGGGGCTACCCGCACCGCTCCGCCTACCGCCGGATCCCCGCGGAGGTCTCCGCCGAGTGGCGGGCCCGGCGCCACCTCCAGCTCGGCGTGGTCGACGTCGGCCGCCCGGCGTAGGTGCGCGTGCTCGATGCTGCTCAGGCGCATCGAGCACGCACACCTCGAGGGTCCAGGCGGATGATGGTCCCGGCGCGCTGGTCGAGCGCCGGGTGGCTGGGTAGCGTCGGGCCCAGGCCTTCCCCTCCCGCTGCCGCCACGCGCCAGGAGGGGCCATGGCCCGCTCTCGAGTTCCATCCGCCCGCACCGATCGCGGCGTCGATCCCGACGACCCCCTCGACCCCGAGGACCACCCGCTCGACGTCCTGGCCGACCTTCGTCCGCTCCCGCTGGGCAGCCCCTGGGAGCGCGTCGCCGATCTGTGGTCGGGCCCCGGACGGTCGCGGGCACGGGTCGTGGCCGCAGCGACGGCCGTCCTGGCGGTGGCAGGCATCGGGTGGTGGCTGCTACGACCACCGGCGGCGCCGATCGAGGCAGCGCTCCCGCTGGCCTCGGTCGATGGTGGCAGCGCGCCGATCACCACGCCGGCCGGGACCGCCGATGCCTCGTCGACCACCGTGGCGGCGGAGGTGGCCCCGCTGGTGGTGCAGGCGGCGGGGGCCGTGGTCGACGGGGGCGTGTACCGGTTGCCGGCCGGTTCCCGCGTCGACGACCTGGTGCGCGCCGCCGGTGGCCTGGCTCCCGATGCGGACCGCGACCGGGTGAACCTGGCGGCCCCGCTGGCCGACGGCGAGCGCGTGTGGGTGCCCCGTGCCGGCCAGGCCGAGGTCCCCGATGTGGTGGCCGGGGCCGGAGGCGGGAGCGGCGTCGGAGCGGGTGGTGCGAGCCCGGTCGGCCGCACCGGTGCGACCGCGAGCGTCGACCTCAACACCGCCACGGCCGAGGAGCTCGACACGCTGCCCGGCGTGGGTCCGGCCACGGCGGCGGCGATCCTGGCCTACCGCGACGAGCACGGCCGCTTCTCATCGGTCGACGAGCTGCTCGAGGTCCGCGGCATCGGCGAAGCGAAGCTCGAACAGCTTCGGGCCTCGGTGACGGTGTGAGCGACGGGCAGGCCGTGCTGGTGGCCGTCGCCGTGGCGCTCGGCGCGTGGTGGCACGGCTCGGTGCCGGTGGTGGTGGGGGTGGCGCTCGTGGGCACGGCGCTCGTGGCGCGGTGGCCCTGGCTGCTCGCGATCGGCGGGTTCGTCCTCGCCGCCGGGCTCGCCGCTCGGGCGTGGGCCGGTCTGGACCCGGTCGCTCCGGCCCGCTTCTCCGGCCCGGTGACCCTCCTCGCCGACCCCGCCGACACCCCCTACGGCGTGCGGGTCGACGTCCGGGTGGGTGCGCGCCGGGTCGAGCTGGAAGCGAGCGGCGCGGCGGCGGGCGCGGTGGCGCGGTCGCTGGCCGGGGAGCGGCTGGTGGTGCGCGGCCGCCTCGGTCCTCCGCCGCCCGACGCGCCCTGGCTGGTCCCCCGCCATGTGGTGGGACGGCTCCGGGTCACCACCGCCGAGCGCCTCGACGGCGGCACGGCGCCCTGGCGCGCCGCCAACCGGTTCCGTCGGTTGCTGCTGCGCGGGGCCGCCGTGATTCCCGAGCCCGAGCGCAGCCTCTACGGGGGCTTCGTCCTGGGCGACGACCGGGGTCAGCCGCCCGAGGTGGTCGACGACTTCCGGGGGTCGGGCCTCACCCACCTGCTGGTGGTGTCGGGCCAGAACGTGGCGTTCGTGCTGGTCCTGATGTCGCCGCTCACCCGGCGGACAGACCTGGGTGGGCGCTGGGCGGTGACGATCGCTGTGATCGCCGCGTTCGGGGTGGTCACGCGGTTCGAGCCGTCGGTGCTGCGGGCGTCGGCCATGGCGGCCGTGGCGGTCACCGCGTCGTGGGCGGGGCGACCCACCGGGACCCTGCGGCTGCTGGCCCTGGCCGTGGCCGGCCTGGTCCTGGTGGATCCCCTGCTCGTGCACTCGGTCGGGTTCCAGCTGTCGGTGGCCGCGTCGGCGGGGATCGCGGTCCTGGCGCCGGTGGTGGCCGCCCACCTGCGCGGGCCCGCGTGGTGGCGTGAGGCGATCGGGGTCACCGTGGCGGCCCAGCTCGGCGTGGCCCCGGTGCTGGTGCCGCGCTTCGGCGGACTGCCGGTGGTGGCGCTGGCAGCCAACGTGGTG
>CAZIVZ010000492.1:0-2647 GCA_964542495.1 uncultured Aquihabitans sp. | reverse complement strand
ATGCGGATGCGGTCGCCCAGCAAGGCTCCCCCACCGCGACGGCGGGTGGGGTCCACGGCCAGCACGGCGATGGTGAGCTTGTCCTCGTGGTCGAGGCGGAAGCGACGCACCAGCTCGTCGGTCAGCGACGACTTGCCCGAGCCGCCCGTGCCGGTGATGCCGAGCACGGGCACGGGGCGACGGGAGGCCGCCCGGTGGAGCTCGGCGAGCACGTCGGCGGGGATCCGCCCCGCCTCGATGCCGGTGATCACGCGGGCCAGCGCGCCCTGGCCGCCGCCGAGCAGCGGCTCGAGCGTCGACGGCAGGTCGGCGGCCAGGTCCACGTCGGCCGCCTGCACCAGCGTGTTGATCATCCCGGGCAGGCCCAGCGACTGGCCGTCGTGGGGCGAGAAGATCCGGGTGACGCCGTAGGCGTGCAGCTGCTCGATCTCGGGCCGAACGATCACTCCCCCGCCGCCGCCGAACACCTTCACGTGGCCGGCCCCACGCTCACGGAGCAGGTCGACCAGGTAGGAGAAGTACTCCACGTGACCGCCCTGGTAGGAGCTGACGGCCACCCCCTGCACGTCCTCCTGGACGCACGCCGTGACGACCTCGTCGACCGAGCGGTTGTGGCCGAGGTGGATGACCTCCACGCCCTGGCTCTGGAGGATCCGTCGCATGATGTTGATCGACGCGTCGTGGCCGTCGAAGAGGCTGGCGGCGGTGACGAACCGCACGGGGTGTGCGGGGCGGTGCAGGTCGGGCGAGCTCACGTCGCGAGACTAGGGGTGGACCCTGGGTCGGCTCGCCTCCTACGAACCGGAGCGGTCGGGCTCGCAGGCGCCGGCGCCGAGCTCGGGCAGGTAGGCGGCGAGGGCGTCGCGGAGGTGCTCGAGCGCCGTGATCTGCGCGGCCGTGAGCCGGCGGGGACCGGCGTCGAACACGCACAGCGCGCCGATCGGCGGGGCGTCGCCCACGGCGAGCGGTGCGCCGGCATAGGCGCGCACGTGGGCCGGGCCCGTCACGAGAGGGCTGTCGGCGAACCGGCCGTCACGGGTGGCGTCCTCCACGGTGAGGATCTGGTCCCCGACGATCGTGTGGGCGCAGAACGACACCGAGCGGGGCACGACCACCGGATCGAGGCCCACCGTGGCCGCGAAGCGCTGGTGGTCGGCATCCACGAGCGTCACCGCGGCCATGGATGTGCCGCAGGCCCGGGAGGCCAGGCGCACGATGGTCTCCACGAAGGGGTCCGGCGGACCCTGGGGCCACGACAGGCTGCGCAGCGACGCCAGGCGGGCGGACTCGAGGGGGTGGTCGGGCGCGGCCCCTGGGGCCTTCGGCGGCGTGGCCACCAGCGGGGCCTCGCGCAGCCGATCCCGCTTGGCCTCGAACAGCGCCGTCTCGGCCCGATCGAGCAGAGTGGCGGCGTCGTCGCCCAGGTTCGACACCACGCCGGCAGCGGCGCCGCAGGCAAGCTGGCGACCGTCGAGGGCCAGCGGCGCCGCCAGCGCCCGCTCGATGCGGCGCGCCGTGGTGGCGGCCAGGCCGCTCGGCAGGTTGGGGCACAGGATCACGAACTCGTCACCCCCGAGGCGGCCCACCGTGTCGCCGCCCCGCACCTCGTCGCCCAACCGCTTGGCCACCACCCGCAGGACCTGGTCTCCCACCGCGTGGCCGTACTCGTCGTCGATGGCGCGGAACCCCCCGAGGTAGAGGTGCAGCACCGCGACCGGCGCGGCACCCGGGTCCCCGAGCAGGGTGTCGAGGCGATCGAGGAGGCCGGCCCGGTTGTGGAGGTCGGTGAGGCCGTCGTGGGTGGCGTCCCACGCCAGGCGATCGTGGTCACGGAACGCGGCGCTGCGAACGGCGCGCTCGGCCCGGCGGGCCTCGGTGACGTCGATCCCGGTGGACACCAGCGATCGCGGCGCGCCCTGGGCGTCTCGGACCACGGCATTGGTCCAGGCGATGAGGTGGCGCTGACCGTCACGGCTGGTCCAGTGGTGCTCTTCGCTCTGCGCCAACCCCCCGGGGAGCGGGCCCGAGACCCGGCGTTCGCTCTGCTCGTCCTCGGGGACGAACATGGCCACCGGTCGACCCGTCACCTCGTCGCTGCGGTACCCGCACAGCGCCTCGGCGGCCCGGTTCAGCGAGATGATCCGGCCTTGGAGCGTGGTGGCCACCACCAGGACCGAGGTGGAGTCGAGGATCGCCTGGGTGAAGGCCTCCCGCTCGGCCGAGCGCTCCGCCACCAGCTCGAGCGTCTGCCCCACCTCGCGCCGATCCCGGGACCGTTGCCGGACCCGGGACCAGAGCAGCGCACCCGCCACGAGGAGCGCGATCGAGATGAGGACGAGTGGGCGGAGATCCACCCGCACCACCGAGATCATGCAACACCGATCGGCAGGTCGGGACCGGATGTGACCGGTCCCGACCTGCCGAGGTGCCGACCTACTTGACCACCATGGCCGTCACCATGCCGAACAGGCCGTCGTCGTTCTCGGCGTGGTTGAGGATGTGGCAGTGGAAGGCCCACACGCCCGGTTCGGTGGCGTGCACCAGCACGCTGTACCGCTCACCGGGGCCCACCCACAGCGTGTCCATCTGGTAGGGCGAGTCGAGCGGGAACCCGTCCTTGGCGATCACCAGCTGGGGCTGGCGGTGG
>CAZIVZ010000491.1:0-2673 GCA_964542495.1 uncultured Aquihabitans sp. | reverse complement strand
GCCGGCACCGACGAGATCCAGATCACCCACATCGCCAAGGACCTCCTCCGCCGCTGACAGCGTCGAAGGTGTGCGTGTTCGATGTCGTGTGGTGACATCGAGCGCGCGCACCTTGGGAAGGGGACGCTCGTCCGGAGGGCGGCGTCAGGGGGCGGGCGGGAACGGGAGGGGCAGCGTGCGGTCGTAGGTGGGGGCCCAGCGGCCCTTGCCCGCCGCCTTGGCCCGGTACAGGGCTTGGTCGGCGGCGGCCAGGAGGGCGTCGCTGTCACCGTGGAGGGCGTCGCCCGCCGACACGACCGCCACGCCCACGCTGCACCCGATCCGGTGCTGGTGGCCGTCGATCTCGATGGGCACGTCGAGCACGCTGATCAGGCGCTCGGCCACCTGCTCGGCATCGTGGGTGGACCCCAGGTTCGGGCACCAGATCGCGAACTCGTCGCCACCGAGGCGGACGAGCAGATCGGTGGGGCGCACCGCGGCGGCCATGCGCCGCGCCGCCTCCCGCAGGATGCGGTCTCCCACCAGGTGGCCGTAGCGGTCGTTGACGTGCTTGAAGTCGTCGAGGTCGCAGAAGAGCACGCCGACCAGGCCGGAGCGGTCGGCGGCGATGCGCTGGTCGAGCTGGGCCCGGTTGGCCAGGCCCGTGAGCAGGTCGGTGGTGGCGGCGGTGACCAGCTCGGCCCGGGTGACCGTCCACTCCAGCGCCAACCGCACCACCTGGACGGTGTTGGCGATCTGGCGTCGCTGGGTGGCCAGCGTGGGGCCGGGCCGCCGTCGCCACGACACCAGCACGGCCTGGGGCTCGGCGGCACCGGGCGCCACCACGGGGACGGCCCACCGGGCCACGAAGCCGGCGGCGCCGGCCTGGTGCGCGGCGTCGTGGTCCAGGTCGGAGAGCTCGGGGCGCTCCACCGTGGCCAGCGTGTCGGTGGCCTCCGCGAGGAGGTCGGCGGCGGCGTGGGCGAGCACCTCGGGGACCTCTGCGGAGCGGGCTCGGCAGTGGTAGGTGCCGTCGCGCTCGCGCACGAACACCGCGGACCGGGTGCCCGGGATGGTGCTGTCGTGCCAGGAGATCACCTGGTGGAGCAGGGTGGCGAGGTCCGCTCCGGCCAGGAGCGCACCCAGGAACGAGAGGAGCCGACCCGTGCCCTCGTTGGGGCTGCCCCACACGAGGAACTGGCCCCGACCCTCGGTGTCGCGCAGGTCCATGCCGCCGAACTCGAGCGACACCCAGTGCCCGTCGGCGTGGGCCAGCCGAAGGCCGACGCGCGGACGGTCCTCGGAGCCGCGGACCGACTCCTGCATGGTCTCCACGAGCACCTGGTGGTCGTCGGGGTGCAGGAGCGCGAGGCCGGCCGTGCCCACCAGGGAGCTGGGCTCGACGCCCAGCACGGTGCGGGCCGAGTCGCTCAGCCAGGCGATGGTGCCGTCGCCCGCGAGGGCGCCGAAGAGCACCGTGCGGTCCTCGAGGATGCGCCGGACGAGCGAGGGATCCAGGAACGCGTGCGGGATCTCGGTCAGGGTCGGCTCCTGCTCAGGGGTCGACCGGCACGCTACCGCCGCCTGGGTGGCCCAGGGCGCGGTGTCAGGGAGGTGCCGCTGGGCCCGCGGCCAGCCGCCGGCGCACCTCACCCAGCACCGGGGTGCGGGCACCCACGGTCACGGCCTGGTCAGCGTGGTGGCGGGCCTGTTCATGGTGTCCGGCGTCGAGGTGGGCGCGCGCCAGGAAGGCGTGGGACCAGCCGATTCCGGGACTGGTCGGATCGGCCCGCTCGATGTGGGCCAGCCCGGCCTCGAGCGCGGTGATGACCTCGGCCCCGCGGCCGGCCATGGCCCGGACCGCAGCGCGGGTGTCGAGCTCGGCCACCCCTGGCTCTGCGCCGTCGAGGCCCACGGAGCAGGCCAGGTCGGCCCAGGCCAGGGCCTCTGCGAGGCGATCGGTGAGGGCGAGCACGGCGATGCAGTAGGCGCCGGTGTTGGCGGCGGTGCGGGCGTGCTCGGCGGCGAGCCTCGCGGCGAGGGCGGCGTCGACGTCGTGGAGGGCGGCCTCCGCCTCCCCGGCGCTCAGCCTGATCAGCGCTCGGGCGAGGAGGCGCTCGGCATGCTGCGGTCCCGGTTGCACGTCCCACGGGGCTGTGCGCACCAGCGCTCGCACCTCCCGGTGCCGGCCCAGCAGGCTGAGCAGGCGCATCCGCTCGAGGCGGGCGAACTCCAGGCGCTCCCCACCGACGCCGTCGGTGGGGAGCGCTTCCAGTCGGGCCAGCGCGGCCTCCCACCGTGGGGCGATGCCGAGCCTCGAGACGGCTTGGGACTCCACGATGGCGGCGCTGCGCTCCTGCTCGGTGGTGAGCACGCCGAGCGCGGTGGCCGAGTCGGCGTCCTCGAGCGCGCCGGCGAGATCCTCCTCGACGACGCGGGTGAGCGCTCGGGCCAGGAGCATCTGCGTGAGCCGGGCGGGATCGGTCTCCTCGCCCGACGCCAGGCGGGCGTCGAGCGCCGGGCGCATCCGCTGCATCTGGTCCTTGACCGCCTCGGGCGACCGGGCCGGGTTGCGCTTCTTGCGGAACACGGGCCGGACACTACGTCCGTTGGTCAGACCCGCGCGCGGGAGGGCTCACACGCCCAGGGAGCGGCCGACGATCTCCTTCATGATCTCGGTGGTGCCGCCGTAGA
>CAZIVZ010000490.1:0-2686 GCA_964542495.1 uncultured Aquihabitans sp. | reverse complement strand
GTCGACGGTGCCACCTACACCGACTACAACGTCCAGCTCCGGGTGATCTACCTGCTGATCGCCATCTCGATCTTCGCCACCGCGTTGTTCATCGCCAACATCTGGCGGCGAGGGTGGGTGCTGCCGGCCATGGCCGTGGGCCTGTGGATCTTCGTGACGGTGCTGGCCGGCGCGCTGGTGCCGGCGTTCGTGCAGCGGTTCCGGGTGGAGCCGGCCGAGTCGTCGATGGAGGCGCGCTACATCGCCCAGAACATCCGGGCCACGCGCCAGGCCTACGGCCTGGCTCAGGTGGAGCGGGAGGACTTCGCCTTCCAGGGGAACCTGTCCGACGAGGACCTGGTCGACGACGCCGCCACGGTGCGAAACATCCGCCTGTGGGACGCCCCGGTGATGCAGGAGGCGTTCCAGCGCCAGCAGCAGATCAAGTCGTTCTACGCGTTCAACGACGTCGACGTGGACCGCTACGAGATCGACGGGAAGCTCACCCAGGTGATGGTGTCGGCCCGCAACCTGCGCACCTCCGGCGTGCCGCAGTCGTCGTGGGAGGCCACCCACCTCGCCTACACGCACGGCTACGGCGTGGTGGTGGCTCGGGCCAACGCCAAGACCACCAACGGCGGGCCGTCGCTGGTGTCCGAGGACATCCCGGCGCGCACCTCCGACGGCTTCCCCGAGACCGACCCAGACCGCCAGGCGATCTACTTCGGCGAGAACAAGTCGGGCTACGTGATGGTCAACACCGGGCGCCAGGAGATCGACTACCAGGACGCCAACAACAAGACCAAGCTCACCAGCTACACCGGTGCCGACGGGGTGAAGATCGGCTCGGGCATCACCGGCTTCCTGCGGCGCTCGGCGTTCGCTCTGCGCTTCGGCGACATCAACCCGCTCATCTCGGGCAACGTGAAGTCGAGCTCGCGGGTGCTGCTCGAGCGGGACATCACCGCCCGGCTCGGCGCCGTCGCCCCGTTCCTGGCCTACGACCACGACCCCTACGTGGTGCTGCTCGGCGGCAAGGTCAAGTACGTGGTGGACGCCTACACCACCACCCGCAACTACCCCAACGCCGAGCGGGCCGACACCGGTGGGCTCGACGCCGACAGCGGCCTGCGGGGCCGGTCGTTCAACTACGCCCGCAACTCGGTGAAGGCGGTGGTGGACGCCTACGACGGCACCGTCGACCTGTACGTGGTGGACACCAAGGACCCGATCATCAAGGCGTACCAGAAGGCGTTCCCCGAGCTGTTCCAGGACGAGTCCGACGCGCCCGACGGGCTGCGGGAGCACTTCCGCTACCCCGAGGACCTGTTCCGGGTGCAGACCCAGATGTGGTCCCGGTACCACGTGAGCGATCCTGACACCTTCTACAACGGCAACGACGCGTGGACGGTGCCCCAGGAGCCGGGGGTGAGCGGCCTGTCCGGGGCGTCCACCGCGGCCACCGGTGCCGACGGTCAGCGCCTGACCCCCGAGGACCGCTTCGAGCCGCAGTACCTGCTGATGCGCCTGCCCGGCGACGAGGAGGAGTCGTTCGTGACCATGCGGCCCTTCGTGGCCGCCGACTCCGGTGGCGACAACAACCAGCGCCTGCTGACCTCGTTCATGGTGGCCAACAGCGACCCGGGCCGCTACGGCGAGCTCACCACCTACCAGATGCCGAGCGACAACCTGCCCGATGGTCCCAACCTGGTGGCCGACCAGATGAAGTCCGACAGCGCCGTGGGCGAGCTCCAGACCAACCTGTGCCAGCAGGGGTCGGAGTGCGAGCTGCGGAACCTGGTGATGATCCCGATCGGCGACTCGCTGCTGTACGTGCGGTCGTTCTTCGTGAGCGGCAACGAGTCCAAGGTGCCCACGCTGAGCCGGGTGATCGTGAGCTTCCAGTCCAAGACCGGCACCAACATCGCCGTCGACGAGACCCTGGCCGGGGCCCTGGTGAAGCTGGGCTTCGGCGACATCCCCGAAGGCGTCGACAACACCGACGCCGGTGGTGAGGGCGACGGCAGCACCGCCGGGCAGGAGGACCCCGAGACCACCCAGACCCAGCGTGAGGATGCCCTGATCGTGAAGATCGTGGAAGCCTTCGACAACGCGGATGCCGCGGCCCGAGACGGCGACCAGGTCACCTACGCCCAGGAGATCGAGCGGGCCCGCCGCTACGCCGGCCAACTCGCCGATCTCCGCCGCTCAGCAGCGACCGATGCCGGAACGTCGTCCGGCTCGGGCTCGTCCGGGTCGTCCGGGTCGTCCGGGTCGTCGGGCTCGTCGGGCTCCACCACCACGACCACCCGCCCCGAGGACTCCACCACCACCACGAGCAGCGCCGGAGCGTAGCCCGGGTTGGTGCGGCGGCCTCGGTCGCCTGAGGCCTCGGTTGCCTGAGGCCTCGGTCGCCTGAGGGCTCGGTTGCCTGAGGGCTCGGCGCCGTGCGCAGGTGCCAGCACCTGTGGTGGCACACGTCAGTCGACCGCTGCCACCTCAGACGTGGGCCCCGACCGAGCCGAAGCTGCCAGCAGCTCTCGTGGCCCGGCCACCGCAAAGGCAGCCGCCCTGTCGATTGGAGGCCCGGGTTGGTGGCGCGAGGTGCCGCCCGGTAGAGTCGAGAGCACGCCGCGGGGTGGAGCAGTCTGGTAGCTCGTCGGGCTCATAACCCGAAGGTCGCAGGTTCAAATCCTGCCCCCGCCAC
>CAZIVZ010000489.1:0-2698 GCA_964542495.1 uncultured Aquihabitans sp. | reverse complement strand
GGTCGGGGCGCGCTCGAGGGCTGGATCTCGTTCCCGGGCGACGAGCCGATCACCCCGGTGGCCCTGCTGTTCTTCCTCGACACGCTCCCGCCGGCCACGTTGGACCTCGTGGCCACCGGCTGGGTGCCCACCCTCTCGCTCAGCGCCTACGTGCGCGCCCGTCCCGTGGCCGGACCGCTCGTGGTGTCCCAGCGCGCCCAGTCCGTCGACCACGACCGGGTCGACGAGGTGTGCGAGATCTGGGACGCCACCGGACGCCTGGTGGCGCAGGCCACCCAGCTCACCGGCATCCGCATCCCCGAGGGCGAGCACCCGCCGGCGCCCTGACCTCGGGCACCGTGGCCGCCGCCGCCTGTCGCCGGCCCGGGGCCCGCCGGTACCCTTGAGCGCTGCGCCGGGCGCCCCCGGCCGAGCTCCCCAGGAGGCCCCATGACCGCCACCGATGCCCGCGTCGACGTGCCCGCCGAGCCCGCTCCCACCCCGCGCACCGCCCCGCTGCGCCCCGGCCGCGCCGAGACCGACCGCCTGGCGGCCCGGGTCAACGTGGCCCCCGGTCGCGAGCGCCGCAACGTCACGTCGCCGCTCACCGGCGAGGTGATCGGCGAGGTGCCCATCGGCACCGCCGACGACGTGGCCGCCGCCGTGGCCGAGAGCCGCCGGGTGCAGCAGCGCTGGGCGCAGCTGCCGGTGAAGGCCCGCGCCGCCGTGCTGCTGCGCTACCACGACCTCGTGCTCGACCACCAGGACGAGCTGCTCGACCTCATCCAGGCCGAGAACGGCAAGGCCCGGGTCTGGGCCTTCGAGGAGATCCTCGATCAGGCCGTCACCGCTCGCTACTACGCCCGCCTCGCCCCGCGCGCGCTCAAGCCCACCACCCGCATGACGGCACTGCCCGGCCTCGTCACGGCCAGGGAGCACCACGTGCCCAAAGGCGTGGTCGGCGTGATCTCCCCGTGGAACTACCCCCTGGTGCTCGCCGTGTCCGATGCCCTGGCCGCCCTGGTGGCCGGCAACGGCATCGTGATCAAGCCCGACTCCCAGACCCCGTTCACCGCCCTGCGCGCCTTCGAGCTGCTCGAGGAGGCGGGGCTCCCGCGTGGGCTGGTGCAGGTGATCACCGGGCCGGGCACCGACGTCGGCCAGGCCATCATCGCCTCCACCGACTACCTCATGTTCACCGGCTCCACCGAGACGGGCCGCACCATCGGCGGCCAGGCCGGAGGCCGGCTCGTCGGCTTCTCGGCCGAGCTCGGCGGCAAGAACGCCATGGTGATCACGTCCGACGTCGACCTCGACCGCGTGGTCGAGGGGGCCACCGTGGGCTGCTTCGCCAACACGGGCCAGCTCTGCATCTCGATCGAGCGCATCTACGTCGACCAGGCCGTGGCCAAGCCCTTCGCCGACCGCTTCGGCGCCCGGGTGGCCTCGCTCGAGCTCGGTGCCGCCCAGGAGTACGGGCCCGAGGTGGGCGCCCTCGCCTCGGCCGCCCAGCTCGAGAAGGTGCAAGCCCACGTGGAGGACGCCGTGGCCAAGGGCGCCCGCGTCGTGGCCGGAGGCAAGGCCCGCCCGGACCTCGGCCCGTTCTTCTACGAGCCCACCGTCCTGGCCGACGTCACCGCCGAGATGGACGTCTACCGCGAAGAGACGTTCGGGCCGGTCGTGTCCATCTACCCGTACACGTCGATCGACGAGGCGGTGGAGGCGGTGAACGACACCGAGTACGGCCTCAACGCCAGCGTCTTCTGCGGAGACGTGAAGCAGGGCACCCGGATCGCCGAGCGGCTCATGGCCGGCACGGTCAACGTCAACGACGGGTACTCGTCGGGCTGGGCCAGCATCGATGCCCCCATGGGCGGCATGAAGCAGTCCGGCGTGGGCCGTCGCCACGGTCGCGACGGGTTGCTGAAGTACACCGAGTCGCAGACCATCGCCGTGCGCACCGCACTGGCCGCCAAGCTCCAGGATCCCGGCGACGACGCGGTGGGCTACGCCAAGCGCTTCACCGCCATCCTCCGCGCCGCGAAGCACCTGCCCCGGTGAACTACGACCGTCGCACCCTCGTGGTCAGCGCCCTGGCCCTGATCGTCGTCATCGTGGGCGGCATGGCCATCGTGGCCATCACCACCGACGCCGGCGCCCGCAAGGACACCCAGGGACAGCTCCCCGAGGAGGGGGGCGCCACGCCGCACATCATCCCGCGCCCCGGCGAGGGCCAGGCGCCCTCGTCGCCCAACGAGCGCGGCGGCAGCGAGCAGCTCGCCCTGTTCGGCCTCGTCATGGCCGCCATCGTCGGGATCGGCGTGGTGGTCTTCCGGGGCGGCAAGCGGGCCCGGGTGGGTCGCGAGGAGTGGCTCGCCGCCGGGCGCACCGGCCACGACGGCGTGCTCCTCGAGCACGACCACCTCGACCCCCACGCCGACCTCACCCCCGCCGGCCAGGCCGACGGGGCACCGCCGGGCACCCGCTGAGGAGCCGCCGGGCCGCTCCGGGCCGCCCTCAGGTGACCGTGGCCCGCGTGGCGTAGGCCGGATCGGTGTGCTCGCCCGCCGCCAGCACGGCGGCCAGGGCCTCCACGCCGGCGAGGCAGTCGGCGTGCGATACGTAGAGCGGCGCGAACCCGAGCCGCAGGATGTCGGGCTCGCGGAAGTCGCCCACCACGCCCCGGGCGATCAGCGCCTGCACGGCCCCGTAGGCGCCG
>CAZIVZ010000488.1:0-2708 GCA_964542495.1 uncultured Aquihabitans sp. | reverse complement strand
GGCCACCACGTGGCCGTTGGCCTGCAGGGCGCGCACCATGGCCCGCTTCTGGTGGGGACTGACCCGGCAGAACACGGTGGTGGTCTCGACGATGTCGACCAGGTCGTCGGCGTCGTCTCCCAGCGTGCGGGCGTCGACCGGCTCGCCGGCCTCGAGGCCCACCTCCCGAGCGATGGCACCCACGGTGGCCGGGTTGTCGCCCGAGATGACCTTGATGATCACGCCCTGCTCGGCGAAGTACGCCAGGGTGTCGGCGGCGTCGGGGCGAACCTGCTCTCCCAGCGTGACCAGGGCGGCCGGGCGACGATCGCCGGGCAGCACCTCCCCGGCCAGGGCGGAGGGGCTGTGCTGCACGAGCAGGACCCGGCGACCCGTGTGGGCCAGCTCCCCCACGCGCTCACGGAGCGGATCGCGGTCGTCGAGCAGGACGTCGGGGGCACCGAGGAACCAGCTTCCCTGGTCGCCGAAGGAGGCCGCGCTCCACTTCCGGGCCGACGAGAACGGGACCTCGCCGGTGCGCGTCCACCCGGCGGGCACGGCGAAGGCGGCACCCAGCGCCTTGAGGCTGGCGTTGGCGTCGGGGGCGTCGGCCATGGCCCCGACGGCGGCGCCGACCAGATCGGGATCGAGGCCGTCGACCGGCTCGAGGGCGTCGAACACGATGTCGCCCACCGTGAGGGTGCCGGTCTTGTCGAGGCACACCACGTCGACGCGGGCCAGGCCCTCGACCGCCGGCAGCTCCTGCACCAGGACCTGGCGGCGCGTGAGGGCCAGCGCGGCCAGGAGGAACGCCAGGCTGGTGAGCAGGACCAGCCCCTCGGGCACCATGCCCACCAGGGCGGCCACCGTGCCGGTGACCGGATCCCGCCAGTCGCCGGACTCGTCGGTGCGGAACTGCGACCACAGCAGGAGCGGCGTGATGGCGAGGAGGATCCAGGTGATGTAGCGGAGCAGCGTGTTGATGGCCTCCTGGATCTCGCTGCGCGTGCGGGTGAACAGCTTCACCTCCGACGCGATCCGCCGGGCGTAGGCGTCGGTGCCCACCGAGGTGGCCTGGAGGCAGCCGCGCCCGGCCACCACGATCGTGCCCGAGAGCACCTGGTCGCCGACGGCCTTGTGAACCGGATCGGACTCGCCGGTGAGCGCGGACTCGTCGACCTCGAGCCCGGTGCTGGCCCGCACCTCCCCGTCGGCGGGCACCTGGTCGCCGCTCGACAGCTCGACGAGGTCGTCGAGGACCACGTCGGCGAGCACCACCTCTCGCGTGGTGCCGTCGCGGATCACCGAGGCCGTGGGGGCGTGGAGCAGGGCGAGGCGGTCCAGCGTGCGCTTGGCCCGCACCTCCTGGCCTATGCCGATCAGGGCGTTGAGCACGAGCACCACGGCGAACGCGGCGTCGCCGATGCGCCCCGTGGCCAGGACCGCCACCGCGAGGACGCCGAGGATGGCGTTGAACCGGGTGAGCACGTTGGCCCGCACGATGTCCTTCACGGTGCGGCTGGTTCCCTCGTCGACGCCGTTGACCAGGCCGTCGCGGACCCGTTCGGCCACCTCGGCGGCGGTGAGGCCGCCCTCGGGGGTGACCGCCATCAGTTGCCCCGGATGCGCACGCGGATCTTGATCGGAGTGGCGCCGAGGTCGAACGCCTCGCGCAGGCGCCGTTCGATGTAGCGCACGTAGGTGGCGTGCAGCTCCTTGTTGGCGAACAGCGTGAACGTGGGCGGGTCGGTGGCGCCCTGGGTGGCGTACAGGATCCGGCCGCCGTGGGGGGCGGGCTGGGCCGACTGGGCCAGGGACACGACCTCGTTCACCCGACGGGTGGGGACCCGCCGGTGGTACGCCTCGATGGCGTCGTGGAGCAGGGGGAGCAGGCGATGGACGTTGCGGCCGGTGAGGGCCGAGATCCGGACGACCTCGCTCTCGCCCAGGAACGCCAGCTTCTGCTCGACCTCGAAGGTGACCTGGGCGCGCCGCTCGGTGTCGAGCAGCTCCCACTTGTTGAGCAGCACCACGATGGGGCAGCCGGCGGCGTCGATCCGCTCGGCCAGGCGCTGGTCCTGGTGGGTGATGCCCTCGGTGCTGTCGATGACGAGCAGGGCCACGTCGGACGAGTCCACCGCCTGCAACGCCCGGACGAACGAGTAGTACTCGGTGCCCTCGTCGATGCGGGCCTTGCGCCGCATGCCGGCGGTGTCCACGAAGCGGATCGGGCCGTGGTCGGTCCCGACCACGGTGTCGATGGCGTCCCGGGTGGTCCCGGGCATGTCGTGGACCACCGAGCGCTCGTCGCCGATCAGGCGGTTGAACAGGGTGGACTTGCCCACGTTGGGGCGGCCCACGAGGGCGACGGCGAAGATCTTCTCCCCTCGCTCCTCGGCCTCGGGAACCTCGTCGTCGACCGGAGCCGTGGGCAGCGCGGCGACGAGGGCGTCGAGCAGGTCGCCGGTGCCCAGGCCGTGCAGGGCGCTCACCGGCCACGGGTTGCCGAGGCCCAACGAGAGCAGCTCCCACATCTGGGCCTCGCGGGCCGGGTCGTCGACCTTGTTGGCCACCACGAACACGGGTTGGCCCAGGTTCTGGAGGAGGTGCGCCATCCGGGCGTCCTCCTCGGTGACGCCGGTGGTGACGTCGGCCACCAGGATCACGGCGTCGGCGTCGCCGATGGCCTTCTCGCTCTGGCGGCTCACCTTCTCGTCGAGGGCGCTCCC
>CAZIVZ010000487.1:0-2724 GCA_964542495.1 uncultured Aquihabitans sp. | reverse complement strand
CCCACCTCGAGTTCTGCGAGAACGGGGCCAAGGCGGTGGCCGAGGAGGCCACCCTGCGGCGGGTCACGCCGGCGTTCTTCGCCGAGCACCCCGTATCGGAGCTGGCCGGCCACACCGACCACTGGCTCGGCCAACAGGGCCGCCTCACCCACCCGATGCACCGCCCGGCGGGCGAGGACCGCTACCGCCCGGTGAGCTGGGACGAGGCGTTCGGGATCGTGGCCGACGAGCTGGCCCGCATCGGGCACCCCGATCGCGCCGTCTTCTACACGTCGGGTCGCACGAGCAACGAGGCGGCGTTCCTCTACCAGCTGTTCGTGCGCCGCTACGGCACCAACAACCTCCCCGACTGCTCGAACATGTGCCACGAGTCGAGCGGCGTGGCGCTCACCCAGACCATCGGGATCGGCAAGGGCAGCGTCACGCTCGACGACCTCCACGAGGCCGAGCTGATCGTGGTGATGGGCCAGAACCCCGGCACCAACCACCCCCGCATGCTCGGCGCCCTGGAGCGGGCCAAGGCGAACGGGGCCGTCGTGGTGGCGATCAACCCCCTGTTCGAGGCCGGCCTCCAGCGGTTCAAGAACCCCAAGCGGCCCTCGGGCGTGCTGGGCCGGGGCACGGCGCTGGCCGACGAGTACCTGCAGATCAAGGTCGGCGCCGACCTCGCCCTGTTCCAGTACCTGAACCGGCGCCTCGTCGAGCTCGACCGCCAGCGCGGCGACGTGATCGACCACGCGTTCCTGGCGGAGTCGTGCGCGGGAGCCCCCGAGCTGCTGGCCCACCTCGGATCGCTCGACGCGGAGGCGCTGCTGGCCGCCACGGGACTGGCGGCCGCCGACGTGGAGCGGGTGGTGGAGCTGGTGGCCACCCGGCGCCGGATCGTCGTGTGCTGGGCGATGGGCATCACCCAGCACCGCCAGGCCGTGCCCACCATCCGCGAGGTGGTGAACACGCTCCTGCTGCGGGGCAGCATCGGCAAGCCCGGGGCGGGGGCGTGCCCGGTGCGCGGCCACAGCAACGTGCAGGGCGATCGCACCATGGGCATCTACGAGAAGCCCGCCGACGCCTTCCTCGACGCCGTCGGCACCGAGTTCGCCTTCGACCCACCCCGCGAGCACGGCTACGACACCGTCGACGCCATCACGGCCATGCAGCGCGGCGAGGTCGACGTGTTCGTGGCCATGGGCGGCAACTTCCTGATGGCCGCGCCCGACACCGACGCCACCGCCCGGGCGCTCGCCCGGTGTCGCCTCACCGTGCAGGTCAGCACCAAGCTCAACCGCTCGCACGTGGTGGGCGGGCAGGCGGCACTGATCCTCCCGGCGCTCGGTCGCACCGACCGGGACCTCACCGGCGGCCGGCCCCAGCGCGTGACGGTGGAGGACTCGATGAGCATGGTCCACGCGTCGGTGGGCACCCTGGAGCCTCCGTCGCCCGAGGTGCGCAGCGAGGTGGCCATCGTGTGCGGCCTGGCCGAGCGGGCTCTGCCCGGCGGGGGTGGGATCGACTGGGCCGCCCTGGCCGCCGACTACGACGCGATCCGCGATCGCATCGAGGCGGTGATCCCGGGCTTCACCGACTTCAACCGCCGCATCGACCAGCCCGGCGGGTTCGTCCTCCCTCACGGGCCCCGGGACCAACGCCGGTTCCCCACCCCGTCCGGCCGCGCGCACCTGACCGTGAACCACTTCGACCCGGTGGTGGTTCCCGAGGGCCGGCTGCTGTTGCAGACCCTGCGGTCTCACGACCAGTACAACACCACCATCTACGGGCTCGACGACCGCTACCGGGGCATCCACGCCGGGCGGCGGGTGGTGTTCGCTCACCCGAAGGACTTGGCCACGTTGGGGTGGGCCGACGGCGACGTGGTCGACGTGGTGGGCGAGTGGGACGACGGCGTGGCCCGGCGTGCCCCCGCCTTCCGGCTGGTGGCCTACGACGTGGCCCGCGGCACCTGCGCGGCGTACTTCCCCGAGACCAACGTGCTCGTGCCCCTCGGGTCGGTGGCGGAGGAGAGCAACACCCCGACGTCGAAGGCGGTCGTGGTCCGCTTCGAGCCCGCCTCGTGAGGCCCGTCGGCGACGGCCCTCACCCGGTCGCGCCACCGGCGTCGAGCCACGACCACGTCCACGCCCGCCGCTGGTGGACGCTGTCGGTGCTGTGCCTGAGCCTCGTGCTCATCGTGGCCGGCAACTCGTCGCTGAACGTCGCCCTCCCCGACATCTCGCGCCAGCTGGGCTCGAGCTCCAGCGCGCTCCAGTGGATCGCCGACATCTACGGCCTGGTGTTCGCCGGCCTGCTCCTTCCCGCCGGCGCCCTGGCCGATCGGTTCGGTCGCAAGACGGCGCTGCAGGGCGGCCTGGTGGTGTTCGCGCTGGCGGCCCTGGGCGCGGCGTTCGGATCGGAGACGTGGCACCTGGTGGTGGCCCGAGCGGCGATGGGTGCGGGCGCGGCGTTCATCATGCCGGGGACGCTGTCGATCCTCTCGAACACGTTCCACGACCCCGTGGAGCGTCGCAAGGCCATCTCGATCTGGGCCGGGTTCGCCGGGTTGGGCGGGGCGGTGGGCACCGTCGTGTCGGGCTTCCTGCTCGAGCGCTACTCGTGGGCCAGCGCCTTCGTGGTCAACGTGCCCATCGCCGCGGTGGCGCTGGTGGCCGGGTTGTGGCTGGTGCCCAACTCGTCGGACCCCGCCGAGGCCAAGCTCGACCCGCCGGGCGC
>CAZIVZ010000486.1:0-2735 GCA_964542495.1 uncultured Aquihabitans sp. | reverse complement strand
GAGCCGGCCGGGGGCAGCGG
Organism: uncultured Aquihabitans sp.; assembly: GCA_964542495.1. Taxonomy (GTDB): domain Bacteria; phylum Actinomycetota; class Acidimicrobiia; order Acidimicrobiales; family Iamiaceae; genus Aquihabitans. The sequence goes on along the minus strand of CAZIVZ010000486.1, from coordinate 2,715 downwards.
GCCGTCGCCGTTGCGGGCGATCACGTCGGCCACCGTGGCCACCAGCGCCGCCCCGCCGGCGGTGACGAGCAGCGCCTTGGCGTAGCGGCCCTTGCCGGGCGTGACCGGCTTCAGGACCTTCCCGATCACCATCGGCGCGAACAGGCTGGCCGTGCCCATGGTGAGGCTGGCGATGGTGTCGCGGCGCTCGTAGGTGCCGGGCGTGGGGCCGTGCTCGGCGGCGCGCTTCTTCTGCACCACGTACTCGGCCCCCATGCTCCCGAAGTAGGCGGGGATGGCGATCACGGTGAGGTCCACGGGCACTGCCCTCCTTGGCGCGCTGCGGCACCCATTCTGACGCCCGCCCCCCGGCCGTGCCCCATCCGGGCTGATTGCGGCTTCGGCTGGGAGCTGGCTGGCCTCGGGTGGGCAGTCTCGGTCTTGGAGGTCGTAGCCGAGCCGCTCGACGAAGTCCGTGGCCAGTGGCGTGGGCGGTGATCGGCCACGCCACGGTCGGGTTCTCGATCCTTGACGAGTTCAGGTCGGTGTGGGTCAAGAGCACCGGTCACCATGACCGAGACCGTTCACCGACCGTTGGAAATGCCCACTCCCGTGGACTCCGAAGATCCGGTTTGTGTTGAACCAACATGAGCAATTAGTATCTTAGTGACACGCTTGCCGTTATTAGCTTAGCTAGCGAAATATGCAATGGAACGTGTCCCCAACTCGCACCGCCGGCCCAAGATCTGTTCGATTGACCCTCATGCGAGTTCTTGCGTCGGGCGTGCGGACCGGGACGACCTGGACGCGCCAAGTACAGGTCCACGTCTTCTGCCGACGATCAATAGCAGTTACCTGTCCCGATCCGAGTGGCCCGAATGCCAAAGGGCCACCCCCTTCACCAACCAGAACAAGCTGGTCGGTCTGGGCAAAATGGGAGTACTCCAGTTTGGCGTCCTTGCCAGGAGAACCGCACGGAGCACTGATCCTGTCACCTGATCGAACGATTCCATCGTCAACACTGGTGCCCTCATAATCTAGCCAGAGCGTCACCTCGTCAGATAGCGATACCAACGTGGACCGGCTCTGTGATTCCTCGCCGCGCCATTCGGACGAACCCCAGACCAGTACGTACACCAAAACGAACAAGAGCACCCCGCCAAGGACCACCGCGCGCAGCACATGACGACGACCAACGAAGCCGTGGTCAGCCACTAGCTGCTCGCAGGAATCGGACCTGCCAGGGTCATGTCAATCAGCCTGCGATACCGATATGTGCTGATCGTGATCACTGGCACGGGACCTCCGAACCCCCGTAGTTGCCAACCCAGGGGAATATGCCAATGATGACAGCAGACCTCCACCGGGTGCAGTGGACAGCGCCAGCCGAGTGATTCCCCACCACAGCAGAGCGCTTACCAACGAGTTCGCGCATCCACCACGAGAAGCTCAGTGCCGACCCATCACAACGGACTCCAGTCTCGGTCTCGGTCATTGCCTCAGCCCTGATATCGAAGATAGTCGAAGTGAAGGTTAACGAAGACCACATCATTACACCGACACTCGCCGAAACGCATGGGCCAAACGGCCCACTCATGTGCCTCGGATGGCTCCGGCGGTGGCCGTACGCTGGGGCGGTGACCGATGCCCGTGCTGCCAGCCTGGGCGAGCGGGTGCCGTCCACCGACGATCCCGACGCGATCATCGACGCGTTCATGGGGTGGGTCGACGACCGGGGCCTGTCGCTGTACCCGGCCCAGGAGGAGGCGCTGCTCGAGATCGTGGCCGGATCGCACGTGATCGTGAACACGCCCACCGGCTCGGGCAAGAGCCTGGTGGCCACCGCCGCCCACCTCACCGCCCTGGCCCGGCGGGGCCGCACCTACTACACCGCACCCATCAAGGCCCTGGTGTCGGAGAAGTTCTTCGACCTGTCGGCCACGTTCGGCGCCGAGCTGGTGGGGATGCAGACCGGCGACGCCGCCGTGAACGCCGACGCCCCCATCATCTGCTGCACCGCCGAGATCCTGGCCAACCTGGCCCTGCGCGAGGGGCGCCGGGCCGACGTGCACCAGGCGGTGATGGACGAGTTCCACTACTTCGCCGACCCCGACCGCGGCTGGGCGTGGCAGGTGCCGCTGCTCGAGCTGCTCGACACCCAGCACGTGCTGCTCTCGGCCACGCTCGGCGACGTCTCGCGCTTCGTCGACGACCTCCCCCGCCGCACCGGTCGCCCCGTCGCCGTGGTCACCTCCGCCTCGCGCCCGGTCCCGCTCGTGCACGACTTCAAGGTCCAGCCCCTCACCGAGGTGCTCGACGAGCTGCTGTCCACCCACCAGGCCCCCGTCTACGTCGTCCACTTCACCCAGGCCGCAGCGGTCGAGCGGGCCCAGTCGCTGCTGAGCACCAACCTGTGCACCCGGGACGAGAAGGACGCCATCGCCGAGGCCATCGGCGGGTTCCGGTTCTCCGCCGGGTTCGGGAGGTCCCTGTCGCGCTACGTCCGCCACGGCGTCGGGGTGCACCACGCCGGCATGCTCCCGAAGTACCGCCGCCTGGTGGAGCGCTTGGCCCAGGCCGGGCTGCTCAAGGTGATCTGCGGCACCGACACGCTCGGCGTGGGCATCAACGTGCCCATCCGCACCGTGGTGTTCACCGGCCTGTCGAAGTACGACGGCTCCACCACCCGGCTGCTGTCGGCCCGGGAGTTCCACCAGATCGGCGGGCGGGCCGGGC
>CAZIVZ010000485.1:0-2741 GCA_964542495.1 uncultured Aquihabitans sp. | reverse complement strand
CGCTCGATCTTGTCGGCCACCCGGGCGAACTGGTCCTCGTTGACGTCGATGACGCCCTTGAGCAGGCCGAAGTCGTAGCCGGCGTCCTCGGCGATGCGCACCAGGGCGTGCGAGTCCTTGGGGAAGCAGCTGCCGCCCCAACCGGGGCCGGGGCGCAGGAAGGCGTTGCCGATCCGCTTGTCGTAGCCCATGCCCAGCACCACGTCGTTGACGTCGGCCCCGACCGCCTCGCACACCGCGGCGATGGCGTTGACGAAGCTGATCTTGGTGGCGAGGAACGCGTTCGAGGCGTACTTGATGGTCTCGGCCGACGCTGGGTCGGTGACCTGGAGCGGGGCGGCGAGGCCCAGGTAGAGGCCGGCCACCCGGATGGCGGTGCCCTGGTCGTCGGCGCCGATCACCACCCGGTCCGGGTTCAAGAAGTCGTGCACCGCGGACCCCTCGCGGAGGAACTCGGGGTTCGACACGACGAAGACGTCGCTGCGTCCGAGGGCCTTCTCGACCACCCGGGTGGAGCCGACCGGCACGGTGGACTTGTTGATCACCACCGCCTCCGGTTGCAGGTGGGGGGCGATCTGGGCGGCGGCCTCCTGGATGTAGGACAGGTCGGCCGAGCCGTCCTCGCCCTGCGGGGTGGGCACGCACAGGTAGACGAACTCGGCTTCGGTGACGGCGTTGGCAGCACCCAGGACGAAGGAGAGCTGGCCTGACCGGATGCCCTCGTGCACGAGGTCGTCGAGTCCGGCCTCGAGGATCGGGACCTCGCCACGGTTGAGGGCGTCGACCTTCTCCTGCACCACGTCGGCGCACACCACGGTGTGGCCCAGGTGAGCCAGGCAGGCACCCGTGGTCAGGCCCACGTACCCCGTACCGATGATCGCGATCTTGCTTCCCATCCGAGCGATGCTAGTGGGGGTGGCTCAGCCGCAGGATTCCCCAGGCGGGGGCGTGCCCGGGAGGTAGGGCTTCTGCTCGGGCTCGGTGGTGGTCGTGGTGGTGTTCATGGCGTCACCCGACCCTCCGGTGGCGGTGGGCGTCGACGTGGTGGAGGTGGTGGTTGTGGCGTCCATCGCAAGGGTCGAGGTGGTGGTGCTGGTGGCGACGGCCAGTTCCTCGGCCGGGCGGGGCACGTCGAGCACGGCCATCAGGTCCGGGCCGGTGACGACGGTGACCTCGTCGACGCCGTCGTCGACGACGAGCACGGGGTCGGCAGCGAGGTGGCGGGCCACGAGGAGGGCATCGGCCTCCTCGCCGGGGTGGTAGCGGACCTCGGTGCGCATCGGCTGGTCGACGGCGTCGGCGCCCGGCGACGACACATGGAAGCCGACCTCCGCCAGGCGATCGGTGGTGTCGGCGCCCTGGTTGAGCGTCCCCGTGCCGTTGATGACCCGCACCGAGACGCTCGAGGGGTCCACCACCGACGCCGCCCCGGTCGCTCCCGTGCCGCGGTACTGGGCCAGGATCGGCTCGGCCTCGTCCTCGAGCAGGTCGAGGACCGCGGCACCGCCTCGCGTCACGTCGACCACCGGGAGCGTGTCGGTGACCAGCGCCTGCGGGTCGAAGTTCTTGAACGTGCGGCCCAGGTTGATCAGGTCCTGGGGGGTGGTGAACGCGTCGAGCGCGATGTTCTGCGTGGCGGTGTCGACCATCCGGGCCAGCGTGGCCGGGTTGCGCGCCCCCTTCTCGATGGCCCGGCTCAGGACCTTGCGGGTGAAGTACTGCTGGCGGACGATCCGGCTGTGGTCCGAGCCCGGGTCCGAGCGCCACCGGCCGTTCTCGTCCTGGTACTGGAGGTGGCGGCTTCGGACGTAGGCGAGCGCCTGGCCGGCGTCGAGCAGGCTGCACCCGGCATTGGGTTGGTACAGGCCCGAGTGGCCGTCCCTCACCGGCGCGTTGAGGTAGACCTTCACGCCGCCGATCTGGTCGACGATCTTCTTGAACGCGGCCAGGTCCACCTGCACGTAGTGGTTGATGTCGATGTCGAAGTTGGTCTTGATGGTGGCCATCAGCAGGCTCGGCCCGCTGTCGGCGCCGTAGGCCATGGCCGCGTTGATCCGCTGCTTGCCGTGGCCGGGGATCTCCACCCACAGGTCGCGCGGGAACGACAGGATCCTGGCCTGGGTCTCGCCCGGGTCGATCCGCACGACCATGATCGTGTCCGACCGGAGGCCGACGGCCTTCTCGGGTCCCGTGTCACGGCCGTCGCGCACCGGGTCGTCGGATTCGAGGTTCTGGTCGGAGTCCACGCCGACGATGAGGAAGTTCTGCGGTTCGCCCGGGGGGAGGTCGTCGACAGGGGTGATCGTGTCGCGGTCGAGGCTGATCCGGGGGATCTGGGCCACGGTCTTCTTGGCGTAGGCCACCATGCCGGCGCCGGTGAGGGCGACGACGATGCAGACGACGTTGAAGGCGATCAGCAGGCGTTGGGGCCACGTGCGCCGCAGGCGACCGCCGCCGGTGCGGGGGGACATGGCGGCCGACGCTACTTGCCGGTTCCGGAGCTACAACGGCAGGCCGAGGTCCCGGGCGATGATGAGCCGCTGCACCTCGGAGGTGCCCTCCCCGATCTCCAGGATCTTGGCATCGCGGTAGTGGCGGGCCACGGGCGTCTCGTCCATGAAGCCGTAGCCACCGAAGATCTGGGTGGCCTCGCGGGTGGCGGTGACGGCGGCCTCGGTGGCGTACAGCTTGGCCATGGCCGCCTCCCGCTTGAACGGGCGGCCCACGTCCTTGAGCCACGC
>CAZIVZ010000484.1:0-2747 GCA_964542495.1 uncultured Aquihabitans sp. | reverse complement strand
CTCCACCAGCTGGGCCTTCACCCACTCGTTGCGGAGCTGCTCGCTCTTGGTGGCCAGCAGCGGGGTGCCGGCACCGCCCAGCTCCTCGCGGGCGCGCGCCATGAACTCGGCGAGCTGGTCGGGCGCGCGGCTCGCGGCCTCGGCGTCGGCGCGCACGCGGCGGGCGCTGTCGACCTCACGTCGCCAGTCGATGTCGCCGATCCAGAACGGGCTCTGGTCGACGAGGATCTCGGGAGCGGCGCCCCGCCGGTTGCCGGCCACGTAGCACGTCGACACGGCCACGAGGTGGGGCGTCACGCCGAGGTCGCCGAGGGTGCGGGCGATGCGCGTGGGCCCGAGGAGGTTGACCTCGACGGCGAGGTCGACCGGGGAGTCGAAGCTCACCGTGGCGGCCGAGTGGATGACCACGTCGCAGGCGGCCAGCGCCTCGCGGCCGGCGTCGGTGAGGCCGAGCCCGTCGGTGCCGACGTCACCCTCGATGACCTGCACCCGACGGGCCACCAGCTCGTCGAACGCGGCCTTGCCGCCGAGCTCGTCGCGCAGCCGGTCGAAGCAGTTGTTCTTGAAGATCTCCCGCTGGGCCCGCTGCTCCACGCCGCGCATCCGGCCGGCGCGGATGAGCAGCACCAGGTGGCAGTCGGGTACGGCGCGCAGCAGGCGCTCGACGAGGGCGGTGCCGAGGAAGCCGGTGGACCCGGTGACGGCGATGCGCTTGCCCGCGAGGTCGTCGGCGATCACGGAGCAGTGTCTACCATTCGGTAGAGAGACGGGCGAGCCATGGTGGCCCGCCTCGAGGAGCCGTGGTGACCGCATCGGTCGACAACACCCGACGCACGCCCGAGCGCATCCTCGACGCGGCACTCGACGCCTTCGCCGATCGCGGGGTGGAGGCCACCTCGCTCGACTCGCTCGCGGCCGAGATCGGCATCCGCAAGCAGACGATCCTGTACTGGTTCCCGTCGAAGGAGCAGCTCCTGCTCGGTGTGGTCGACCACGCCGTCGCGCAGCTCGGGGCGCGCCTCTCCGCGGCGGCGATCGGGGCCCGGCCCTCGGGTGCCGGCGGCGCCGACCTGGCCGATCGGATCGCCGCCGTGGTCGATGCCACGTTCCGGCTGGGCACCACCAACCCGCAGCTGCTGGCCGTGGTCCGTGAGGTCACCCGGGTGGGGCCGCCCGCGTCGACGCACCTCGCCAGCGCGGTCGAGCCGCTGGTGGAGACGGCGGCGACCGCGCTCGCGGGCGACGTCGACCCCGAGCGGGTCCGCGCCGTGCTGCTGGCGGCCGGGGCACGGGTGGTGGGCCTGGCCACCGAGGCGGAGGTCCGCGCCGACCTGGGACTGGCGCCCGACCTGGCCTGGCTCCGCGCCCGCCGTCGTGCCCTCGTCGACTCCCTCCTGGCCGACCTCCGCTGATCACGGCCGTCGTGGTGCTGGGCGCCGTCGTGGCGTTGGGCGCCGCGGCCGTTCTCCTTGCACCGGATGCCCCTTCGGGGCACCTGCTGCAAGGAGAAGTGCGACCCGGCCCGGCGCCGATGGTTCTGCTTGCACCGGATGCCCCTTCGGGGCACCTGCTGCAAGGAAAACCACGAACCGGCCCGGCGCCGATGGTTCTGCTTGCACCGGATGCCCCTTCGGGGCACCTGCTGCAAGGAAAGCCGCACCGCCTCGGTCAGCGTTGGCGGCGGTGGGGGGCTCGGTGGGCGTGGCGGGCGAGGGCCAGGGCCACGAGCTCGTCGATCAGCTCGGCGTAGGGGAGGCCGGTGGCGGCCCACAGCGACGGGAACATGGAGAACGGGGTGAAGCCCGGCATGGTGTTGATCTCGTTGAAGAGCAGGCCGCGGTCGCCCTCCTCGTAGAAGAAGTCCACGCGGGCCAGGCCGTCGCAGCGCAACACCTTGAACGCCACCAGGGCCATCTCCCGCGCCCGCGCCGCCACGTCGTCGGGCAGATCGGCGGGGACCACCATCTCGGCGGCGCCGTCGAGGTACTTGTCCTCGTAGTCGTAGAAGTCGTGGGTGGGCACGATCTCGCCCACCACCGACGCTCGGGGGGCCTCGTTGCCGATCACCCCCACCTCGACCTCGCGGGCCGTGACCGCCTCCTCCACCACCGCCCACTCGTCGAACGACGTGGCCACGGCCAGGGCACGGTGCAGCGCTTCGGGGCCTTCGGCCCGGGTGATGCCCACCGACGAGCCCATGTTCGCCGGCTTGACGAACACCGGCCACCCGAGCTCGCGGCCCACCCGGTCCACCAGGGCGTCGTCGACGTCGACGTCTCGCACCGCGAGGTGGCGGACCAGCGGGAGGCCGGCGGCGCCGGCCACCACCTTGGCCATGACCTTGTCCATGTTGGCGGCCGATCCGAGCACGCCGCTGCCGACGTAGGCCACGTCGGCCAGCTCGAGCAGGCCCTGCACGGTGCCGTCCTCGCCGCGCGGGCCGTGGAGCAGGGGGAGCACCACCACCTGCTGGTCGGGGCGGGCCGCGGCGACGGTGTGCTGGGGGCTGAGCTCGGTGCCGCTGGCGTCGAGCGCATCGGGGAGGGCGTGGGCCCCCTCGGCCAGGGCGGTCACCGTGGCGTCGGACCGCAACCAGCGGCCGTCGGGCGTGATGGCCACGGGCTCCACCTGGTACCGGGCGGTGTCGACGGCGCGCAGCACGTGGGCGGCAGACACCCGAGACACGTCGTGCTCGGCCGACTGGCCGCCGTAGAGGACCACGAGTCGGACGGGCGGCGGGGTCTCGG
>CAZIVZ010000483.1:0-2754 GCA_964542495.1 uncultured Aquihabitans sp. | reverse complement strand
CACCCTGGGTGCCGGCACCGTCGTCAACGTCAAGCCAGCTCGCCTCGGTGGCGTGGCCATCGCCGCCGAGGTGGCCCGGGCGGCGGGGGAGGCGGGCTGCGGGGTGTTCGTGGGCGGGATGGTCGAGACGGGCGTGGGGCGAGCTGCTGCCCTGGCGGTGGCGGCCCTGCCGTGGTGCACGCTGCCCACCGACCTCGGCCCGTCTCGCCGCTACCTGGACCCCGAGCTCACCGAGCCGATCGAGCTCGACGGCGAGGGCTGCCTGGTGGTGCCGAAGGGTCCCGGGACCGGGGTGGTCCCGGATCCGGATCGCCTCGACGCGGTGGCGGTCGACCGTCTGGTGCTGGGCCGGTGACCGCCCGGCTCTGGCGCGTGGAGCGCCACCTGGGCGCGGCCACCGCCTTCCACGAGCGCCAGCTCCCCGACCCGGCCCGGCGCGTGGTCTGGTGGTTCGAGGTGACCCGCCCGGCGGTGGCGCTGGGGAGCACGCAGGCCGCGTCGGTGGTCGACGAGGCCGCCGCCGCGGCGGCGGGGGTCGAGGTGGTGCGGCGGCGCAGCGGCGGGGGAGCGGTGTGGTTGGCGCCGGGCACGGTGACGTGGGTCGACGTGGTGCTCCCGGCCGGTGATCCCCACTGGGTGGACGACGTGGGCCGGTCGTCGCTGTGGTTGGGCGATGCCTGGGCGCGCGCCCTGGCCGCGCTGGGCGTGCCCGACCCGACGGTGCACCGAGGCCGGATGGTGCGCACCCGGTGGTCCCCGCTGGTCTGCTTCGCCGGGGTGGGCCCCGGCGAGGTGCTCGTCGACGGGCGCAAGGTGGTGGGCATCTCCCAGCGGCGCACCCGGGCCGGCGCCCGCTTCCAGTGCGCGGTGCTGCACCACTGGGACCCGGTGCCGCTGGCCGGCGTGCTGTCGCTGTCCGCCGCGGTGCGCGCCGAGCTGGTGGACGACCTGGCCCACGTGGCGGTCGGCCTCGGCGCCGTCGACCCCGCCTCGGTGGTGGCCAACCTCCTGGCCGCGCTGCGCGACACCCCGCCGTCCTGACGCCGGCCTGACGCGCCGCTCGAGCGGAGGCCCGCGCGGTCGGCGCGATCTCCCGCGCCCAGCGTGAGGAGAACAGCGGTGACCTGGGCAGATTGGTGCTTGCGTCAGGGGCGTATTGGAGTAGATTAGGTGTCTGTGGAGGCAGAAGGATCGCAAAGGGAGGCGCAGGGGGCCATCATGGCTCCCGCGGGCGCGCCCTCGCTCTCCACGGCGGAGCAGCGGTTTGGCCACGCCGGGTTCTCCGGGTACCACCCCGTTCGCCTGGAGCCCACCGGTCGCCTCGCCATCCCCGCCACGTTCCGGCCGGCGTTCGGCCTCCAGGCCCGCCTCCGTGCCTACCTCGACGAGTACCTCGTCCTCTGGACCGAGCGGGCCTTCCCGGTGGCGGTGGAGGACATGACGGCGGGCGGGACCCTCGTCAGCCCGCAGGCACGCAAGAACTTCCACCGGACCACCCAGATCGTGGCGGTCGACCGCCAGGGCCGGCTGGTCATCCCGCCGGACCTGCGCGAGCGCGTGGGCCTCACCGAACAGGTGGTGGTGGTGGGGGCCTACGACTCGCTGGAGATCTACTCGCAGGAGGCGTACGACGACCTGGACGCCGGGGCCGATGGCGACCTCCTGCTCGCCACCTACGACGGTTCACCCCTGGGCCGAGCGTGAGCGCCCCGTGTCCGCCGCCCTGCTCACCCCTCCCCGCTCGCGGTCAGGTCCGTCCGTGACCGACCGCACCCCGTTCGACCACGAGTCGGTGCTGCTCGACCGCGTGCTGGAGCTGTTCGCTCCGGTGCCGGCCGGCACCGTCGTGGACGCCACCCTCGGCGGCGCCGGCCACGCGGCGGCCCTGCTCGAAGCACGAGCCGACCTCCGGGTCCTCGGCCTCGACCAGGACCCGTACGCCCTGGCCGCAGCGCAGGATCGGCTCGCCCCCTTCGGCCCCCGGGCCTCGGCGATCCACGCCCGCTTCGACCGGCTGGCCTCCGTGGTCGCCGCGTCCGGCGCCGCCGTCCAACCGATCGTCGGGGTCCTGTTCGACCTCGGCGTGTCGTCCCCGCAGTTCGACCGGCCCGAGCGCGGGTTCTCCTACCGCAACGACGCCCCGCTCGACATGCGGATGGACACCACCGGCGGGCGCACCGCCGCCGACCTCGTGAACGGGCTCGACCCGCGGGCGCTCGCCGAGGTCCTGCGGCGCAACGCCGACGAGCGCTTCGCCGGCCGCATCGCCCGGGCCATCGTGGCCGCCCGACCGATCGCCACCACCGGCGAGCTGGCCGCCGTGGTCGTGGAGGCCATCCCCGCGCCGGCCCGCCGGACCGGAGGGCACCCCGCCAAGCGCACCTTCCAGGCGCTGCGCATCGAGGTGAACGACGAGCTCACGGTCCTGGAGCCGGCGCTGGACGCCGCGCTCGAGGTGGTGGCCCCCGGTGGTCGGGTGCTGGCCATCTCGTTCCACTCCGGCGAGGACCGCATCGTGAAGGCCCGGTTCCGTCGGGCCGACGACGGCGGGTGCACCTGCCCGCCCGGGCTCCCGTGCGGCTGCGGTGCCGTGCCCGAGGCCCGCCTCCTCAAGCGCGGCGGGTGGGCCCCGTCCGCCGCCGAGGTCGCCGCCAACCCCCGCGCCCCCAGCCCCCGCCTGCGGGCCGTCGAGACGCTGCCCGTCCCCCGCGCCGAGGACCACCGCTCACCAGCCCCCCCCCCCCCCCCCTGCGC
>CAZIVZ010000482.1:0-2763 GCA_964542495.1 uncultured Aquihabitans sp. | reverse complement strand
CCCCAGCTGCACGTCCACCTCGTGGCCGGCGGCACGCAGCGCGCCCAGGCCTCCCTCGGCGATCTTCTCCGACACCAGCACTCGAGCCATGGGGTCGAGTCTGGCGGCTGTTCCGCCGGAACCGCCAATGGACCTGGTCGGGTTGGGTTGTGGCGCCGTCGTCAGAGGCCCACGGCGCTGTCGACCGGGGCGATCCGGTCGGCCGGATCGAACCCGAAGACCCGCCCGTAGAACCAGAGCTCGGCCTCGAGGGCCCGCACGATGTTGGCCGCCTGGCGGAAGCCGTGCTGCTCCCCGGCGAAGAGCAGGTAGGCGTGGGGGATCCCCTTGGCCGCCAGCGCCGCCACGATCATCTCGGCCTGGTTGGGCGGCACCACCTCGTCCTCGCTGCCTTGGAGCACGATCAACGGGGCGGCGAAGCCGTCGGTGTGGTGGATGGGCGACCGGACCTCGTAGGTGGCACGAGCTTCGGGCCAGGGCCCTACCAGGCCGTCGAGGTAGCGGCTCTCGAACTTGTGGGTGTCGGTGGCGAGGGCGGCGAGGTCGGCGATGCCGTAGTGGCTGGCGCCGGCGCTGAAGGTGTCGTGGAAGCAGAGGGTGGCGAGGGTGGTGTAGCCGCCGGCCGAGCCGCCGCGGATCGCCAAGCGCGCCGGGTCGGCGCGTCCCTCGGCAGCCAGGTGGCGCGCCGCGGCCACCGCGTCCTCCACGTCGACCACGCCCCACCGGCCGTCGAGCAGGCGCCGGAACGGGCGGCCGTACCCGGTGGAGCCGCCGTGGTTGACGTCGACCACGGCGAACCCGCGGGTGGTCCAGAACTGCTTGGCCAGATCGAGGCGGACGCGCGCGGCCGACGTGGGGCCCCCGTGGATCATGACCACGAGCGGGGGCGCCTGGCCGGCGGGCGCGGCGACGGTGGGGTTCCGGGGCGGGTAGTGGAGGCCGTGGGCGATGCGGCCGTCGACCGACTCGAAGGTCACGTGCTCGGGCCGGGAGAACCACTCGGTGCCGACGCCGAGGTCTCGCTGCGGGCGCAGCTCGTGGAGGACGGCGCGGGTGGTGGTGGTGGTGGTGTCGTCGGTCGGGAGGTCGAGGGCGTAGGGAGCCGCCTCGCTCACCGGGGAGCCGGCCACCACCACGGCTGCGGGTCCGCCGCCGTGGCCCGTGTCCGGGCCGGCCACGACCTGGCTGACGTGGGTGAAGGGCGTGTCGAGGGGCACGAAGGTGCCGTTCCGTTCGATCACGGCGAGGCGGTCGGTGCCATCCGCGGTGGCTGACACCAGGAGGCGGCCGTCGGCGAGCTCGGCCCACCAGCGCTCCCCGCCCACCCACAGCGGCCCGCCGATCTCGGCCTCGATCCCGCCCCCCGCCAGCACCGGTTCGACCGAGTCGGCCGGTTCGACCGGTTCGCCGGACCCGTCCGGGGTGTCGGCGTTCGCACGTTGGCGCAGAATCTGCGCAGATTCTGCGCCAACGTGCCCGAGCGCCGCTGCCGGGAGGCGCCAGGGATTCCACCAGCCGGTCCGGTCGGTGCAGAACACCAGGTCACCGGCTCGCGTGAAGCCCGGCTGCACCACCGATTCGTCGGGCCCACCAGCCACGGACACCCGATCCACGATCCCGACAGGTCGGCCACCTCGGTCACGCTCGACGACCCCCACCACCAACTCGGTGCCGTCCCACGGCATGCGGGGATGGTCCCACTGGAGCCACGCCACCCGGTCGCCCGACACCGCGGGCGTGTGCACGAAGTCCGCCCCACTCACCAGCACCGCAACCTGAGCGGGATCGTCCACCGCCGACCCGTCCGCCGGCAGCGCCACCAGCTCGTCGACGGCCTCGCCGTGGGCCGCCACCACGGCGGGCTCGTGCGACTCGCGCACGCACACGAGCCACCCGTCGTCGAGCCACGTCGGTTCGCTCCACCGCAGCCCCCGGGCCACCACCGCAGCAGGCGTGATCGCCACAGGCGCCGCCCCCGGGTCCACCCGGTAGAGCCGCTGGTCGGCCCAGTTGGCGAACACCACCACCCCGTCTCGCACCGCCCACGCCCCGCCGCCGTACTCGAGCACCGCCGTCCGGGCGTTCCAGTTGCCCGGGCCACCATCGGGGTCCCACGGCGGGAACAGGTCGTGGCGCGTCCCGTCTGGTGAGCACCGCACCAACTGGCAGCGCCCACCTTCGGACGGCCGCGGCTCGGCCCACCACACGTCATCGCCGTCCACGCGAACCTCCCCGACCCCGGCCGCACCCTCCACGAGCCGGGCGGCGGTGATCGGCGAGGGCCACGCCCCGAAGGGCACCTCAGGCAGTGGTTCGGTCATCTCGAGTTCCTCCGGTGCGGCCCGTCAACCAGCGTTCCGCTTGCAGCACGTGACCCGAAGGGCACTCGCTGCAAGCAGAACGAGAACCGCGGTCAGCGAGCGAGCAGGTCGGCGATGCGTGAGATGCCCTCGCCCAGGTCGTCGTCGCCCAGGGCGAACGACAGCCGGGCGTAGCCGGGCGCCGCGAACGCCTCGCCGGGGACGATGGCCACCTTGGCCTCCTCGAGGATGAGGTCGGCCAGCTCCAGGGTGCTCGACACGTCCCGTCCGGCCACCTTGCGCTGGAGCACCGCCTTGAACGACGGGAACGCGTAGAACGCGCCCTGCGGGTCGAGGCAGGTGACGCCCTCGATGGCGTTGAGGGCGGTGAACATGCTCTGGCGGCGTCGGTCGAACGACTCCCGGAAGCGGGCGACGTCGTCGAGCCCGCCGGTGAGGGCGG
>CAZIVZ010000481.1:0-2772 GCA_964542495.1 uncultured Aquihabitans sp. | reverse complement strand
TCCCACAACGCGCGCGAGGCCTCGTAGCCCTCGAGCGACTCGTGCAGGAACCGCCAGCCGAGGAACGCCCCGAGCACCACCGACGACTCGCGCAACATGGCGACGTACCCCACCGGCGCGTGGCGCACCGCCACCACGACCAACGTGTACGCCGTGGCGAGACACGCGCCCGCGACCACCCAGCGCGCCCGGTGATCGGGCCACGCCGCCACCAGCGCCCGGTGACGTCCCCGCACCAGGAACACCAGCGAGACCCCGACCGCGGCGGTGGCCGTGGTGGTGAGGCCGTAGGCGAGGGGGTCGACGCTGGCTCGCGAGCCCCGGGCGTCGACGAGGGTGTAGGTGCCGATGGCCGCCGCGGTGAGCAGGGCGCCCCGCACGCTCCAGAGCGACACCCCCCGCCCCATGAGCGAGATCAAGGCGCCGGCCACCACGGCCACGGCGACCCACGCCGGCCACGGCAGCTCGTCGCCGAGGAGCACGGCACCCCCCACGGCGGCGGCCAGGGCACCGCCGCCACGCGCCAGGGGGTAGGCGAGCGAGAAGTCACCGTGCTCGTAGGCCGACACCAGCCCGACGATGTAGGCCACGTGCACCAGCCCCGACGTCGCGAGCCACGGCACCGAGGCCATCCCCGGCCCACCCAGCGCGACCGAGACGGGGATGACCAGAAGCCCGCCCGCCAGATAGAGGCCCCACGACGTGAGGTCCCGCTCGGCATCCGGGGCCGTCTTCAACAGCAGGTTCCAGGTGGCGTGGAGGATGGCCGACGACAGGGCGAGCCCGGTGGCGAGGATCACCCGCGCTGGTCCAGCAAGCGCTCGATCACCAGGGCCACGCCGTCCTCGTCGTTGGAGGCCGTCACCTCGTCGGCCGCCTCCCGGAGCACCAGGTGGGCGTTGGCCACGGCTACGCCCCACCCGGCCCACCGGATGAGCTCGAGGTCGTTGGGCATGTCGCCGAAGGCCACCACCTCGGCGGGGGCGATGCCCTGGTCCAGCAGGAGGCGCTCGACGGTGGCCGCCTTGTGGGCGCCGGGGTGGGACAGCTCGAGGAACGACTCGTCGGTGGAGTGGGTCACGATCGCCCGCTCCCCCACCACCGACCGCACCGCCTCCGCCGTGCCCGGGGCCGCCGGGTGGGGCAGGCGCACGATCAGCTTGGTCACGGGACGGTCGAGGAACGACCGGACGGGGCCGATCCGGAGGTCCTCGATGCGCGTGGCCAGGCCCTCGGCCAGCTCGCGGAACCGGTCGTCGACCGAGAAGTCGAAGCCCTGCTCGAGCCCGACCACGGCGTCGGGGAAGGCGTCGCTGACGTCGTCGATGATCGACTCGGCCACGTCGGCCGCCAGCTCGGTGCGCGCCACCAGCTCGTGGCGGGCGGGGTCGTACACGCTGGCGCCGTTGGCGCACACCACCAGGCCGCGCTCACCGAGGGCCTCCACGACCGGAGCGATCCATCGGGGCGGCCGCCCGGTGGCGATCACCACCGTGAACCCGGCATCCTCGGCGGCCAGGACCGCGTTCCGGGTGCGGTCCGAGACGGATCGATCCGAGCGCAGCAGCGTGCCGTCCAGGTCGGTGGCGATGGCCCGGAAGCTGGTCACGACCAGCGACGGTAGCGGGCCGATCCGCGCCGACCCTCGGTACCGTGGGCGCCCATGGACCCGATCGAGGCGCTGGAGCGGGTGGCGTACCTGCAGGACCGGGGGCTGCTGCCGTCGCAGAAGACGGCCGCGTTCCTGCGGGCGGCCGAGGTCCTGCGGGCCCTGCCGCCCGGCGAGCTGGACCACCGGCTGGCCACCGGCACGCTCACCGACCTGCCCGGCATCGGCGCCAGCACCGGCGAGGTCATCACCCAGGCCGCGGCCGGCCGGGTTCCCCAGCGCATCGTCGACCTCGAGGCCAGCACCGAGATCCCCGTCGGCGAGGGTGCCGCCATCCGGGCCGCCCTGAAGGGCGACTGCCACACGCACTCCACCTGGAGCGACGGCGGCGCCTCGGTGGAGACCATGGCCCGCACCGCGGAGGCGCTGGGCCACGAGTACCTGGTGGTCACCGACCACTCGCCCCGGCTCACCGTGGCCCACGGCCTCAACCGCGAGCGGCTCGAGGCCCAGCTCGACGAGATCGACGAGCTCAACGAACGGCTCGCCCCGTTCCGCCTGCTCACCGGCATCGAGGTCGACATCCTCGCCGACGGGGCGCTGGACCAGGACCCGGACCTGCTGGAGCGCCTCGATGTGGTGGTGGCCTCCGTGCACAGCAAGCTGCGCATGGACGAGCGGGCCATGACCGAGCGCATGGTGCTGGCCATCGCCAGCCCCCACGTCGACATCCTCGGCCACTGCACCGGCCGCAAGGTCCACGGGTTCGGCCCCGACCAGCGCGTGATCCGGCCCCAGGCCACCTTCGACGCCGAGATCGTGTTCGCCGCCTGCGCCCGCTTCGACACCGCCGTGGAGATCAACTGCCGGCCCGAGCGCCAGGACCCGCCGCCCGACCTGCTCGACCTGGCCCTCGAGTGGGGCTGCAAGATCAGCATCGACACCGACGCCCACGCGCCCGGCCAGCTCGAGTTCCAGGCCTACGGGTGCGACAAGGCGGCGGCGCACGGCATCGCGCCCGATCAGATCGTCAACACCTGGAGCGCCGACGAGCTGCTCGCTTGGACCCGGTCGCACTCCAGCGCGTAGCGTGGCCACCCTTATGTCGAAGAAGACGGACAAGCGCAAGGTCAACGCCCGCCGCAAGAAGGCGAACCACGGCA
>CAZIVZ010000480.1:0-2773 GCA_964542495.1 uncultured Aquihabitans sp. | reverse complement strand
AGCACTCATCCAATCCGCATGACCCCGTGTCTCAAACCCCTTGACAGGTTCCGCCCTGCCCCGCGCACGGCGCACGTGTGGCCGCCGCCGGTGCTGATGGCGATGGCATCGGTGATGCCGGCCACCGTGACCGGTATCGGCGACTGGGTGGAGGTGCCGTTGCCGAGCTGCCCGTAGTCGTTGGCTCCCCAGCAGGAGATGGTTCCGGTCCCGCGCAAGGCGCACGTGTGGTATTGGCCGGCGGCGATGGCGATGGCATCGGTGATGCCGGCCACCGTGACCGGTATCGGCGACAGGGTGGTGGTGCCGTTGCCGAGCTGCCCGGAACCCCCGTGTCCCCAGCAGGAGATGGTTCCGGTCCCGCGCAAGGCGCACGTGTGGTATTGGCCGGCGGCGATGGCGGTGGGCCGGGCCATCCCCGTGGCGCTGTTGATGGTGCCGATGTTGCGGTCCTCACCGAGCGCCGGGGTGAACACGGTGGGCGAGGTGCCGCCCACGACGACGGTGGTGCCCGCCGTGAGATCGGTGAGACCCACGGTGTAGCTGCCCAGCTCGGCGACACCGACCGTGAACGAGCCGTCTGCCGCGGTGACTCCCGACGCGACCGTGTCCCCGTTGGCGTTGGCGACGTGGACCACCACGTCGGCTAGCGCGACCGCGGCGCTGCGGTCGGAACCGTCCGCGGCAGCGCCGTCAGAACCCACCACCGTGCCCGACAGCCAGGCCGCCGCCCCCAACACCGCATCAGCGGTGGTCGCCGCCGCCGCACGCAGCTCGAGTGGGGTGGCTTCGGCCCACGACGACGCAGCGGGCCACCACTGGCCCCCGATCCGCAACCGGTAGGTGCCGTCGGCCACCGTCGACTGATGCAACTCGTAGACCCCGACACCGTTGGTGGTGGTCTCCGCCACCAACGCCTCCGCATCGTTGGCGTACAACCGCACTTGCACGGATCCGACCAGCGAGCCCGACGCCGTACGCACCGTGCCCTGGACCATCACCGGCGTGGTGTCACAAGCCGCCAACACCCCTACCAGCGCAACCGCGCCGAGCACCACCGCAAACCCACGGACCGACCAACGACGCATCCTGCCGACTCCCATCGCGTTCCCCCTCGTCACCCGCCCGCCGACCAGACGGCACCGGGCCGGAATCTACCCAAGAGGAATATCCCACCGCCACAGGCTCGGACTCGGTGATTCACCTCACAGCCCAGGAAACGACGAACGCCTGGCCGTCTGGCCAGGCGTTTCTCGTGGAGCTAATCGCGACGCTTTCACAGGTTGCGGACCTGGTGAGCGCCCCCGACAACCAGGGCTCCATGCTGGTTGCGGATCCAGCGGTGTTCGCTCGGATGCACCGACGCCTCTCTCCGGCCGAGCGCGCTGAGCTTGCTCAGGCGTACGGCGAGGACCAGACCGTGATGGTGCTGGCTGATCGGTTCAGCATCTCTCGCACGACTGTGCTGAAGGTGCTTCACGACCAAGGCGTCGAGCTTCCCTACCGCAAGATGGACTCGGCTGGCGTCGAGGAGGCTCGTCGCCTCTACGAATCTGGCTGGTCGTTTGCTCGGGTGGGTGCACATCTCGGTGTCGATCCGAAGACGGTGCATAACGCCTTTCGGCGAGCTGGTGTCCCGACACGCCCGAGGGTGGGTCGATGACCATGTCCATTTTCTCATACATCGGCCGGTTCACCAATGCCGCGTCGTCAAGCGGGACCGACGCCCGATGCGGAGACGTACCCTGTCGGTGTGACGTGTTCGTGCTGTGGCGAGGAGAAGGCGACCCTCGCGGCACTGCAATGCCACCCAGAGGTGAAAATCTGCCGCTCCTGCGCGGGGTGGTTGCGGAACAAGACGGCCGGACTCGATGTGACGCCGACGCTTCCTGTCCGGGATCTCGACGAGGCTTCTGCGTTCTACGAGGCGCTTGGGTTCGAGGTGCGGCGGTACGACGGCGGTGGTTTCGGTTTCGTCCACCACGAGGGCGAAAGCACCTTCGACCTCGACCTCACCGACCTAGACCCAGCCGCGAATCGCGCCAGCTGCTACATCGTGACCGACGATGTTGATGGCTGGCATGGTCGGGTGACCTCGGCCGGCGTCGCTGCCACCGTAGTTGATGAGATGGAGTGGGGCATGCGTGAGTTCGAGCTTTTCGATCCCAGTAACAATCGGATCCGATTCGGCTCCCCGATGGAAGCAAGCAGATGAAGGTAGAGATTCAGTTCACGCCGGACTGCCCGAACGCTCAACCGATGTTGCAGCAAGTCGCGCAACTCGCTCAGCAGACACCCAACCTCACGCTCGTCGCAACGCTCGTCGAGCCGGGTCGCCCAGTGCCAGCAGGATTCGCGGGCTCGCCGACAGTTCTTGTCGACGGCGTGAACCCATTTCCTGGCGAGCTAGCCGGGCAGGCGACGTGTGCGCTACACCCGCCGACCGTCAGCGAGGTGTTGGCAGTCGTTCAGGCGGACCACCTGGCTGACTAGGGAACCTGGGTCTGACGACTCCATCAGCCGACCCGAAGACAGAGGGTCCGAGTTCCGCATCGAGGGTCAGGGCTCAGTGAGCCTCGTGCGGGCTGGACTTCAGGTCCTCAGCTCGGTAGCCCCACGCCGCGTACCAGCTCTTCATCCGAGCGATCTCCTCGATCTGCGCAGCGATGATGTCTGCGCTGAGCTCCTTCACCTCGCTGTGCTTGGCCCGGGTGTCCGCTAGCCCCGATCGTTCACGGGGTGAGATGACGCGAGGGACCTGAGACGCGACAAG
>CAZIVZ010000479.1:0-2775 GCA_964542495.1 uncultured Aquihabitans sp. | reverse complement strand
CCCCCACCCCCCACCCCAGCGAATGTGGTGTGTGGGAGCCGCGTTCCTGCTGGTTTCGCGCGTGAGGTTCGCCAGCCCTTGAGTCGGTGTCGCGGCCGCGCCACACTGTCGCCCACCGTTCGGCAGCCGACGTGACGGCGCCCGGATCGACCTCCGTCGAAAGGGCCCCGCCGTGGCCACCGCACTCCCCGTCTCCATCGCCACCGCGCAAGCTGGTGTCCTCCACCGTCGCCAGCTCATCGCCGCCGGGTTCGATCGTCGTGCCGTTGCGCGACGGGTCCGCCTCGGTGAGCTCGTCGAGGTGGCCGACGACGTCTTCCTCGTGGGTGGGACCGCGCCGACCTGGCACCAACGCCTGTGGACCGGGCTGCTCACGGCGCGCCACGACGCCGTGTTGAGCCACCGCACGGCCGCCCGCCTCGCGAACGCCGGCCGCTTCGGCGAGGTGCACGTCGACGTGCTCGAGGTCGAGAACACCGACCATCGGATCTCCCGAGCTGCCGGGCACCGCACCTCGTGGCTCCCACCCCACCACCGCACGCAGATCCAGGGCTTCCCGGTCACCACCTTGGCCCGCACGTGCTTCGACCTGGCCGGCCTGGCGTCACCGCGGCGCCGCCGCCGAGGCTGGCCGAGCATCACCACCGCCCAGGCCACCAGGGCGCTCGACGACGCCATCGGCCGAGGGCTCGCCCTGCGCGACCTCCACGAGGTGCTCGACACCATGGGCAAGCGCGGACGACCGGGGACCGTGCTGTTCCGCGAGCTGCTCGCCGCCCGAGGCGCAAGCTTCGTGGCCACCGAGAGCGTGCTGGAAGACCTGCTGGTCGAGGTCCTCGATGCCCACGGCCTCCCGGCACCGGCGCGCCAGCGGCCCCTCGGCACCGCCCAGGCCCCGATCGGCCGGGTCGACTTCCTCTACGTCGCCGAGCGGGTGGTCGTGGAGGCAGATGGACGCCAGAACCACACCGCCCTGCTCGACGCCCAGGCCGATCGCTGGCGCGACCTCGAGCTCGCCGCTGGGGGCTGGGTGGTCATCCGGGTCTCGTGGGCCCAGCTGGTCGACGAGCCGACGCGCTTCGTCGACGCGCTCCGGCAGCTGCTCGCGGTCCGCTCGTCGCTCGCGTCATGACGTGACCCGCCACCGGCCGGACGTCACCCTTCGCCGGGGAACCTCCCGCGCGAAACCAGCAGGAACGTCGACACCGCACACCACATTCGATCGGGCGGGGTGGTGGGGATCAGCGGCCGGAGAAGGTTGCGTGACCCGGGCCGTGTTCCAGGAACGACCTGACCCCGGTGCCCGCGTCCTCGGTGCCGAAGACCTCGACGAAGAGCTGCTGCTCGAGGGCGAGACCCGCTGCCAGCGACCCGTCGAGACCCCGGTCGATCGCCGCCTTGGCCAGACCCTGGGCCACCACGGCCCCGGACGCCAGCTCGGTCGCCCAGGCCACCGCCGCCTCGAGCACCGACTCCGGCTCGACCACCCGGTCGACCAGCCCCATGGCCAGCGCCTCGTCGGCCGACACCTGCCGGCCGCTGAGGACCAGGTCCTTGGCCTTGGCCGACCCCACCAGGCGAGGCAGCCGCTGCGTGCCCCCGCCGCCCGGGATGATTCCGAGCAGGATCTCGGGCTGACCGAACCGGGCCTTGGTGGAAGCCACCCGGAAGTCGCAGGCCAGTGCCAGCTCGCAACCGCCGCCGAGCGCGAACCCCGACACGGCGGCGATCGTGGCCCGCGGGATGGCCGCCACGGCGTCGAGGGCGTCGAGGAACAGTCCGCCGACGATGCGGGCCTCGTCGGGTCCGGCGAACTCGGTGATGTCGGCTCCCGCGGCGAAGACCCGATCCCCACCGGTGATCACCACGGCGCCGGGGGGCTCCTCGGTCAGCGCGTCGGCGGCGGCGTGGAGCTGGCGCAGGACCTCGGAGGAGAGGGCGTTGACCTTCGGGTTGTCGAGCGTCACCACCGCGATGCCATCGGCTCGTCGCTCCACGGACACCACGGGCTGGGAGGGTTCGGCCATGGTCAGACCCTACGGGGGCACCGACCGCAGGCGAAACCTGCCCGCCCGACGAACCTCACGCGCGAATCCGACCGGAACGCGGTTCCCACACACCACATTCGCGGGGGCGGGGGCTGGGGGTGGGCTCAGGGGGTCAGGGGGTCAGGGGGTCAGGGGGGCGAGGACGGTGTCGGCGGCGGTCCAGGGGTCGACCTGGCCGACGGCCACCGATCGGTCGAGGTCGGCTCGCGTGGCGGGGTCGAGCAGCGCGTCCACGTGGGCGCGCAGGCGGCCCTCGACGATGAGCGCCAGCTCGACGCGGCGGCGGTG
The DNA here is from genome assembly GCA_964542495.1 of uncultured Aquihabitans sp. GTDB lineage: Bacteria > Actinomycetota > Acidimicrobiia > Acidimicrobiales > Iamiaceae > Aquihabitans. The sequence continues at coordinate 439 of CAZIVZ010000479.1, read as the reverse complement.
CCGGCGGCGCGCCTCCAGCTCGTCGGTGGCGATCAGGTGCCGCCGGTGGTCGGCGACGGCCTCCCACAGCCCGTCGGCGCCTGACGACTCGGTGGCCACGGTGGGGATGACGGGCGGCCGCCACCCGCTCGCCGCGGTGAGGTCGAGCATCGATTCGAGGTCGCGGACGGTCTGCTCGGTACCGGCGCGGTCGGCCTTGTTGACCACGAAGAGGTCGGCGATCTCCATCAGCCCCGCCTTGTTGGCCTGCACCGCGTCGCCCCAGCCGGGGTTGACCACCACCACCGTGGTGTCGGCGGCACCGGCCACGTCGACCTCCACCTGTCCCACGCCCACCGTCTCGATGACCACCCAGGGGAAGCCCACCGCGTCGAGCACCCGCACCGCCTCGGGGGTGGCCAGGGCCAGGCCGCCCAGGTGGCCGCGGGTGGCCATCGAG
>CAZIVZ010000478.1:0-2777 GCA_964542495.1 uncultured Aquihabitans sp. | reverse complement strand
GTGCAGGTGGGCGACCCGTTCGAGGAGAAGCGCCTCATCGAGGCCTGCCTGGCCCTGCTCGACGCCGGCCTGGTGGTGGGCATCCAGGACCTCGGCGGTGCCGGGCTCACCTGCGCGGCCAGCGAGACGGCCGCCAACGGCAAGATGGGCATGGACTTCGACGTGTCGGCCGTGCCCCGTCGCGAGGACGGCATGGAGCCGTTCGAGGTGATGACCTCCGAGTCGCAGGAGCGCATGTTGGCCATCGTCACCCCCGATGGGCTGCCCGAGGTGCTGCGCCTGTGCGAGAAGTGGGAGGTGGCGGCAACGGTGGTGGGCCGCGTGACCGAGCCCGACGAGCACGGCGTGGGCCGGCTGCGCGTGGTCGACGGCTTCGACGGACCGGTGCTGGCCGACGTCCCCGCCTCGGCCCTCCACGACGCGGCACCCCTCTACGAGCGACCCATGGCCGTCCCGGCCGACCGCGCGGCACGGGCCGTGCTGCAACCGGCGGCGCCCACCCCGGCCGATGCGCCCGGCGTGCTGCTCGACCTCCTCTACGACACCACGTGGGTGTCGTCGCAGTACGACCACCAGCTGTTCCTCAACACCGTCGAAGGACCCGGTGGCGACGCGGTGGTGCTGCGCCTGAAGCACCCCACCACCGGAGCGGATACCGGCCGGGGGCTGGCCATCACCACCGATGGCAACCACCGCTGGTGCGCCCTCGACCCCCACCAGGGCACGGCGATGACCCTGGCCGAGTCGCTCATGAACCTGGCGTGCGTGGGCGCCCGGCCCATCGCCGTGGTCAACTGCCTCAACTTCGGCAACCCCGAGCACCCCGAGGTCATGTGGCAGCTGTCCCAGGCGGTCGACGGCCTCGGCGACGCCTGTCGGGCCTTCGGGCTGCCGGTGATCGGCGGCAACGTCAGCCTCTACAACGAGTCCAAGGGCGTGAACATCGACCCCACCCCGGTGGTGGGCGTCCTCGGCGTGGTCGACGATCTCACCCGTCGTCCCCCCGGCGTCACCCTGGTCGCCGGCCACCACCTCGTGCTGGTGGGCGACGACCTCGACCACACCGACCCGTCGCTGGCGGGCTCGGCGGCGGCGTGGGCCACCCACCAGAAGGGCGGGGCCCTGCCCGTGTTCGATCCCGTCGCCCACAGCCGGTCGGTCGATTTGGTGCGCGGCCTCGTGGTGAGCGGTTCGCTGGGCGGGGTCCACGACGTGTCCACCGGTGGCCTCGCCGTCGCCTTGGCCGAGATGGCCGTGCGCTCGGGGGTGGGCATCGACGTCACCGGGATCCCCGACACCTCGCACCTGTTCGCCGAGCTGCCGTCGCGCGCCGTGGTGGCGGTGGCCCCAGACCAGGTCGAGGCCGTGCTCGCGCTCGCCGAGTCGGCCGGGGTGCCGGCGGTGGAGCTGGGCAGCGCCGGGGGCGACCGGCTCCGCTTCGCCACGGGCCACGAGGGCGCGGCGCCGCTGGTCGACCTGGACCTGGACGAGGTCACCTCCGCGTGGCGGGACCGGCTACCAGAAGCGCTGGGCACCGGCACCACGCAGGCCTGAGCGCACCTCCGTGGCCCAGAGCGCGCCTGGAGCAGCGGTGCTGCTCGCCTCGGCGTCGCCCCGCCGACACGACCTGCTGGCCCGCCTCGGGCTCGCCTTCGAGGTGCGCTCGGCCGACGTGGACGAGACGCCGTGGCCCGGCGAGCCGCCGCTCGCGTACGTGGAGCGCCTGGCGACGGCCAAGGCCGAGGCGGTGGTCGCCGCGGCGCCCGAACCGGATGTGGTGGCCATCGGCGCCGACACCGCCGTGGTGGTCGACGGGCACCTGCTCGGCAAGCCGATCGACGACGCCGACGCGGCGCGGATGCTGCGGTTGCTGTCGGGACGGACCCACGAGGTGCTCACGGGCGTGGCGGTGGCGGTGCGCACCGCAGGGTCCGCCGGCGAGGTCGACGGCACGGCGATGGCCCCGGCGAGGTCGGTCCACGTCGACGTGGCCTCCACCGCGGTCACGTTCGCCCCGCTGAGCGACGACGAAGTCGCCTGGTACGTGGCGTCGGGCGAGCCGGCCGACAAGGCCGGTGCCTACGCGCTGCAAGGCCGCGGTGCGGTGTTCGTCACCTCGATCTCGGGGAGCCCAGACAACGTGATCGGGCTACCGCTGGCACTCACGCGCCGGTTGCTGGAGGCCGCCGGTCACCCGGGGCTGGGACCGGTCAGCCGCCCGAGCTGAAGGCGTCGGCCGCCGCGCCGAGCGGTGTGGGGTCGTCCCGGTCGCGCCAGAACCCCTCGGGGACCGTGACCGCCTTGGGCCCGTGCTGGTGGCCGCGGGGCAGCCCCACCGCCTCGGGCGGGAGCTCGATCGTGGGGTCGAGCTCGTCGAGGCGATCCTCGAACTGCTCGAGCGACTCGGCCTCCACGAGCAGGCGCCGGGCGGCGGGGCCCACCGGGTAGCCCTGGAGGTACCAGCCCACGTGCTTGCGCAGGTCTCGCACCCCGACGGTCTCCCCGTGCCAGGCCACCAGGCGTCGGGCGTGGTCGCGCATGGCCTCCACCACCTTCCCGACGGGCGGAGCCGAGTCGATCGTGCGGCCGGCGAACGCCGCAGCGAGGTCGCCGAAGAGCCAGGGTCGGCCGAGGCAGCCCCGGCCGACCACCACGCCGTCGCATCCGGTCTGGGCCACCATGCGCAGGGCGTCGTCGGCCACCCAGATGTCGCCGTTGCCGAGCACCGGCACGGTGGTCACCCGGGCCTTGAGCTCGCCGATGGCGTTCCAGTCGGC
>CAZIVZ010000477.1:0-2777 GCA_964542495.1 uncultured Aquihabitans sp. | reverse complement strand
CCGGGCCGTCGCTGCCGAGGATCGTCTGCCAGGCGATGGTGCGGATCAGGAACGATGTGAAGAACGGCACCATGATCAGCCCGAGCAGCACCGTGCGCCACCTCCCCGCCCGGAAGGCGAGGAAGTAGGCCAGCGGGTAGCCGATCAGGATGCACAGGACCGTGGCGGTGGCGGCGTAGCCGAACGAGCGCACCAGCTCGGGTTGGAACCGGCTCACCGCGTCGCTGAAGTTGGCCCACCGCCAGGTGAGCTCGTACTCGGGCAGGAAGGCGTTGGGCTTGGTGGAGACGGCGATCTTCAGCAGCGTCCACATGGGGACCAGGAAGAAGAGGACCAACCACAACATGCCCGGGCTGAGCAGCCCGTAGGGCGCGATCCGTCCCTTGCGCAGCGAGGTCGGTGCCTTCTCCGCCACGAGATCAGCCGGTGATGTCGTTGAAGCGCTGCTGGACGTCGATCTCGACCTCCTGGTCGAGCTCCCCGAAGACCGACAGCCGCTCGGTGGTCTCGTCGTCGGGGAACAGCAGCGGGTTGTCGGCCAGGGCGGCGGCGTCGCCGCCCTTCTTCTCGAGTACCTCGCGGACGCCCTTCACCGGGGAGATGTACTGCACCGATTCGGTGATCCGCGCCGCGTTCTCGGGGTCGTACACGAAGTCCATCCACTTGGCGGCGGCCACGGTGTTGGCGGCGCCCTTGGGGATGGTCATGGCGTCGAACCACTGCATCCCGCCCTCCTCGGGGATCACGAACTTGATGCCGAGGGCCGGGTCGAGCTGAGCGATGTCGCCCGACCACGCCACGCAGGCGGCGATGTCGCCGTTCTCGAGGGAACGCAGGTACTCGTTGCCGGTGAACTTGAGGATCTGGCCGTCGTCGCGAGCCGCCTTGATCTTGTCGAGGGCGTCGTTGATCGCGTCGATGTCGGCGTCGGCGGGCGAGTTGCCCATGGCGGCCATGGTGAGGCCGATGGTGTCGCGCAGCTCGGTGAGGAACGTGACCTTGCCCTTGAGCTTGTCGTCGTAGAGGTCGTTCATGCTGGAGAGGTCCCCGCCGGTGAGCGCGGGGTTCCAGGCGATGCCGGTGATGCCGGCCTGCCAGGGCATGAAGTGCTTGGCGCCACGATCCCAGGGCAGATCGAGGTAGGCGTCCTCGAGGTTGGCGTGGTTGGGGATGAGGCTGAGGTCGAGCTCCTCGGTCCAGTCGAGCCCGATGATCCGTGCCGCCATCCAGTAGGTGGGAACGGTGATGTCGGCATCGATCCGCTTCCCCTTGCCGAGCACCGGTGAGTAGACCTTGTTGAAGTACTCGTCGTTGTCGTTGAAGTCCTTCTTGTACGTGACCTCGATGCCGGTCGTCTTCTGGAACTCGCTGATCGTGGTGCCCGGGCCGTCGACGTTGCCGGCGTCGTCCTCGTCGATGTAGGCGTCCCAGTTGCTGATCGTCAGCTCCTTGGCGCCCTTGCCGGCGGTGGACCCGCCGTCGGAGTCGGTGCTCGCGCCGCCGCCGTCGTCGTCGCCGCAGGCGGCGAGCAGCGACGGGGCCAGCAGGGCGCCGCCCACGCCGAGGCCGCCCCGAACCAGGAAGCGGCGGCGGGACAGGCGGCGGGCGAGCTCGATCGCGGCAGCGAGCTCGGGATCGGTCGGGCGCTCGGGCATTGGGGCTCCTCGGTGGGGTCAGTCGTCGGCCGCGTCGGTGGACACGGCATCGGGATCGGGGACGGGGGCGGCGTCTGGGCTGCCGGGGAGCAGCACGGCGGCGTCGTCGGACCAGCTCGCCTCGACGCGATCGCCGGGCATCGGCAGGCCGTCCTTGCGCGCGGGTACGTGGGCCACCGCCACCGACCCGTCGTCGAGCGTCATCTCGTAGCGGACCACGGGGCCCTGGAACACCACCTCGGTGACGGTGGCGCCCACCGTCCAGCGGTCGGGGTCGGCGCCGGAGCGGTCGACGTGGAGGCGCTCGGGCCGGACCATGAAGGTCCCGTGGTCGCCGGCCCGGAGGTTCTTCGGGTTGGGCACCGCCAGGGTGCGTCCGGCCACCTCGACGGTGGTCTGCCCGTCGGTCGCCACCACCTTGGCCGGCCAGAGGTTGGCCTGGCCGATGAAGCCGGCCACGAAGACCGAGTCGGGGCTGTCGTAGATCTCCCGGGGCGAGCCGATCTGCTCCACGAGGCCGGCGTTCATCACCGCGATCCGGTCGCTCATGGTGAGCGCCTCCTCCTGGTCGTGGGTGACGAAGATGAAGGTGATGCCGACGTCGCGCTGGATGCGCTTGAGCTCGAGCTGCATGACCTGGCGGAGCTTCAGGTCGAGAGCGCCGAGCGGCTCGTCGAGCAGGAGGGCCTTGGGCATGTTGACCAGCGCCCGGGCCAGGGCGATGCGCTGCTGCTGGCCGCCCGAGAGCTGGTTGGGCTTGCGCTCGGCGAACTCGGGCAGCCGCACCACCTCGAGCATCTCGTTGACCCGGGTGGCGACCTCGGCCTCTTTGACCTTCTTGTTGCGCAGGCCGTAGGCGACGTTGTCGAACACGTTCATGTGCGGGAACAGCGCGTAGTTCTGGAACACGGTGTTCACGTCGCGCTTGTGTGGCGCGGTGCGCGACACGTCCTGGCCCTGCAGGAGGATGCGCCCGGTGGTCGGCTGCTCGAAGCCGGCGATCATCCGCAGCGTGGTGGTCTTGCCGCAGCCCGACGGGCCGAGCATCGAGAAGAACTCGCCCTCGCCGATGTCGAAGTCGGCCTCTTCGACCGCGACGAAGTCGCCGAAGTGCTTGGTGAC
>CAZIVZ010000476.1:0-2780 GCA_964542495.1 uncultured Aquihabitans sp. | reverse complement strand
GCCGGGGACCCGGGAGTCGAGCTGACGTGGCCACCGCCGGCGAGCCCCCCACCGAGCGCACCCGCTCGTTCGGCCCGGCCCACCGGGCGAGCCCCGTCGACCGGTTCGGGGTCTGGCTGTCGAGCCGGGCCGTGCGCCGCCGCGTCGACCTCGCCGGCGCTCGCCTCGGCGACTTCGGCTGCGGCTTCGACGCCGCCTTCGTGCGATCGGTGCTCCCCGAGGTCGCCCACGCGCTGGTGGTGGACGTGGCGCTGGCCCCCGACCTCCGGGATCAGCCGAAGGTCACGGCGATCGAGGGCTCCATCGTCGACGTGCTCCCCACGCTGGCGCCGGCATCGCTCGACGTGACCCTGTGCCTGTCGGTCCTGGAGCACCTCCGGGACCCGTCGGACACCCTGCACGAGCTGCGCCGCGTGACCGCACCGGGGGGCACGCTGCTCGTCAACGTCCCCAGCTGGGCCGGCAAGCGGGCGCTGGAGCTCTCGGCGTTCCGCCTCGGGCTGAGCCCGGCCGCCGAGATGGACGACCACAAGTGGTACTTCGACCCGCGGGACCTGTGGCCGTTGCTGGTGCAGGCTGGGTTCAAGCCCAGCGCCATCCACTGCCGCCGACACAAGTTCGGCCTGAACACCTTTGCGGCCTGCCGGGTCGCCCCGCTCGAAGATCGAGGACCGCGTTGACCGACTTCACCGAGACCTACCTGGCCGAGACGGTCGAGATCCTCTCGGCGCTCGACCGAGACGCGGTGGACCGGGTGGCCGGCGGCCTCGCCGCGGTCCGGGCGAGGGGCGGGCGACTGTTCGTCCTCGGCGTCGGCGGCTCGGCCGGGCACGCGTCGCACGCGGTGAACGACTTCCGCAAGCTCTGCGGCATCGAGGCCTACGCCCCCACCGACAACGTGAGCGAGCTGACGGCGCGCGCCAACGACGAGGGGTGGGAGACCACGTTGTCGGGCTGGCTCGAGGTGTCGCGCTTGGGGGCCGCCGACGCGGTCCTGGTCTTCTCCGTGGGTGGCGGAGACCTCGAACGGAACATCTCGCCGAACCTGGTGCGCGCCCTGGACCTGGCGCGGGCATCGTCGGCATCGATCTACGGGATCGTCGGGCGCGACGGTGGGCGCACCGCCCAGGTGGCCGATGCCGTGGTGGTGATCCCGCCGCTGCACGCCGAGCGGATCACCCCGCACACCGAGGGCCTGTGCGCGGTGGTGTGGCACCTGCTCGTGTCGCACCCCGAGCTCCAGCGCAACCCCACCAAGTGGGAGCGCTCGACCGCCGCCGGCGGGGCCCGATGACCGCAAGCCCGTACCGGCACGTCGTGGTGGTCGGCGGTGCTGGCTTCATCGGCGGCCACCTGGTGGGCCGCCTCATGGAGCGTGACGACGTCGAGCGCGTCACGGTCTTCGACAACTTCTCCTCCGGGCGGCGTTGGCACCTCGAAGCGTCCGCCACCGACCCGCGCCTGGCCGTGGTCGAAGGCGAAGCCGATGACATCGCCGCGCTGTCTCACGCCATGGCCGGCGCGACCACGGTGGTCCACCTCGCGTCCAACCCCGACATCGCTCGCGCCATGACCGACCCGACCATCGACTTCGACCAGGGCACGGCGCTCACCCACGCCGTGGTGGAGGGCGCCCGGCGCGCCGGCGTCGGCCTCGTGCTCTACGCCTCGGGCAGCGGCGTCTACGGCGACCGGGGCGAGTCCGAGGCCCACGAGGACGACGGCCCGCTCGAGCCCGTCTCCACCTACGGGGCCAGCAAGCTCGCCGGCGAGGCGCTGATCGCCTCGTACGCCCACATGTTCGGGCTGCGCGGCCGGGCATTCCGGTTCGGCAACGTCGTGGGGCCCCGGCAGACCCACGGCGTGGGGTTCGACTTCGTGCGCAAGCTCCTCACCGACCCCACCCGGCTCGAGATCCTGGGCGACGGCACCCAGTCGAAGTCCTACGTCCACGTCGACGACGTGCTCGATGCCGTCCTGCTCGTCGGCGAGCACGGGTCCGAGCCCTTCGCGGTGCACAACGTCGCCACCGGCGACTACGTCACGGTGACCGAGATCGCCGGCCTGGCGATCGAGTGCGTGGGCCTCGACCCGTCCGAGGTCGAGCTCGTCTACTCCGGGGGCGACCGCGGCTGGAAGGGCGACGTGCCGGTGGTGCGCATCGCCACCGACCGGATCCGGTCGCGGGGGTGGCGGAACCGGTACGGCTCGGCCGAAGCGCTCCGGGTCTCCATGGCCTCGATGTTGGCCGACGCCGGCGAGGGACGACTGTGGTGACCCCGGGCCGGCGAGCGGTGTTCCTCGACCGAGACGGCGTCCTCAACGCGCCCGTCGTCATCGACGGCCACCCGCACCCCCCGGCCACCGTCGAGGGCGTGACCATGCTCCCGGGCGCGGCCGACGCCTGCGCCCGGCTGTCGGCGCAGGGCTGGCTGCTCGTGGTGATCACCAACCAGCCCGACATCGCACGCGGCACCACCACGCGCGCCGACGTGGACGCCATCAACGCGCGGGTGACCGCCGGCCTCGACGTGGCCGAGGTGGTGGTCTGCCCGCACGACGACGCCGATCGCTGCGGCTGCCGCAAGCCGGCACCGGGCATGATCCTGGCCGCCGCCGAGCGGTGGGGCATCGACCCGACCCGGAGCATCACCGTCGGCGACCGGTGGCGAGACGTCGAGGCCGGCCGCCGCGCCGGCACCGCCACGGTCTTCGTCGACCACGGCTACGACGAGCGCCGGCCCGAGCGCCCCGACCACATCGTGGCCAGCCTCGCCGAC
>CAZIVZ010000475.1:0-2785 GCA_964542495.1 uncultured Aquihabitans sp. | reverse complement strand
TGGTGGCCACGCGTGAGTTGGCCTTGTCGTTGATGAAGAGGAACTGGCCGTCGTAGTCGCCATCGGTCTCCGAGAGCGCGGGATGGTGGGTGTCGGCCCACTTCAGCGGGACCTCACCGGGGGCGTAGCCCTCGGTGAGCACCTTCTCGGTCTCCTTGGCGCCGTAGCCCCAGCCCTGCCAGGGCTCGGGCGTGAACACGCCGATCGTGCGCAGCAGGCGCATCGACGGGACGCCGACCACGTGCACCTGGCCGGACTGGCCACCGCTCGCGAACATCACGTACTCGTCGATCTTGCCGCTCGGCGTGTAGGTCTTGGCCGCGGCGATCAGGTCCGCGTCGGAGAGGCCACGCTCCTTCGCCACCGCGGCGAGACCGTCGGACGAGGCGCCGGAACCCCCGGAATCGTCGCCCGAGCAGGAGACGGCCAAGGCCGCCAGCACTGCCACAGCAGCGAGGACGGCGAAGACCCTCCTCAGGAGATGCCGAGGCGAACTCGGCTTGGACGGCAGCTTCATGGCAGCCTCCGATCGCGGGATGTCCGGTTTTCCTGGTTCTACGAGGACCGCGTCCGCGCAGACAGGGCCTTTGGTCCTTATCCTCGCAATCAAAGCGAGGATAAGGATCCGGGGGGTCACCGGCGGGCTAGACCAGAGGCGCAGGCGACGCGCCGAAGGGACGTGGTTCCGGTGAGCACGAGCAATCCTCTGGATCGACGGGGCGTGACCTGGGGCCTGGTGGCCGTCGCCCTGGTCATGGCGCTCACCTTCCTCGGCAGCGACCAGCTGGTGTGGTTCGACGCCGCCCTGGTCGGCTACCTGTTCGGCACGATCTTCGCCGTCTTCGGTGTCGTCTACCGGTACGCGGTCTGGCTGCGACGCCCCCCGACCGCCATGTTGAACCGTCGGGGCTGGGACGCGTTCCGGGCTCGCAAGGGACGCAACGCGGCGGCGCTTCCCGCGCTGGTCGGCACGCAGCTCCTGGCCCAGACCTTCATCCTCCGCCGGTCACGGATGCGCTGGCTCGCCCACCAGCTCATCTTCTGGGGCTGCATCCTGGCGGCGCTGATCACGTTCCCGCTCACCCTCGGGCTGCTGCACTTCGAGAGCGTCGGCCAGGAGGCCGCCCGGTACCAGGTGTTCGTGTCACGGGTCGGCACGGCGAAGTTCGACGCCGGGAGCATCGTCGGCTGGACGATCTTCCACGGCCTCGACATCGCGGCCGTGCTCGTGCTGGCCGGCGTGTTCATCTTCCTCCGGCGACGCCTGGCCGACCCGGGCGCGCTGGCCGTGGAGCGCAGCGGTGACTTCCTGGCGCTGGCGGGCCTGTTCGCCGTCTCGGTCACGGGGCTGTTCCTCACCGTGTCGAGCACGTGGCTGGACGGTCGCTTCTACGCCGCGCTGAACACGATCCACGCCCTCACGGTGATCCTCGGCCTGATGTACCTGCCGTTCGGCAAGCTGTTCCACATCTTCCAGCGACCAGGGAACCTGGGCGTCGCCTACTACAAGCGGGCCAACGCCGAAGGCCCCGCGGCCACCTGCCGGCGGTGCGGCGAGGGCTTCGCCAGCGCCCAGCAGGTCGCCGATCTGCAGGAGGTCCTGCCCCAGGTCGGGTTCCACTACGAGATCGACGGCGGCGGCAACTACCAGGACACCTGCCCGAGGTGTCGCCGGGCCGGCGTCACCCGGGCACAGGCGACACGGGTTGGAGGGTTCGGCTGATGGCACGCATACCGATCACCGAGGCGGCGCTCATCGAGCAGTACGGGCCGCACCTCAACGAGGCGCCGCCCGGCGGCTGGGATGCCGGCATCGAGGTCGACGAGGTCGTGCAGACCCACTGCTGCTTCTGCGGCCAGCAGTGCGGCATCAAGCTGAAGGTCCACGACAACCAGGTCGTGGGCTTCGAGCCCTGGTACGACTTCCCGTTCAACGAGGGCAAGCTCTGCCCCAAGGGCGTCAAGCGCTACCTCCAGGGCAGCCACCCGGACCGGCTGCTGCACCCGATGGTGCGCGACGCCGATGCGCCCAGCGGCTTCCGCCAGGTGACCTGGGACGAGGCCCTGTCGAAGGTGGTCGGCGAGATCCAACGGATCCAGGCCACCTACGGCGACGATGCCTTCGCCATGCTCTCGGGCGTCTCGCTCACGAACGAGAAGAGCTACCTGATCGGCAAGTTCGCCCGCCTGGCGCTCCACACCGCCAACCTCGACTACAACGGCCGGTTCTGCATGGTGTCCGCCGGGGTCGGCAACAAGAAGGCCCTCGGGATCGATCGGGCACCGAACCCCTGGAGCGACATCCCCCTCGCCGACGTGGTGTGGGTGGCCGGCTCGAACGTGGCGGAGACCTTCCCGATCACCACCAGCTACATCTGGCGGGCGCGCGACCGGGGGGCGAAGCTGATCGTCCAGGACCCGAGGGTCGTGCCGCTGGCCCGCACCGCCGACCTGTTCCTCCCCGTCCGGCCGGGCACCGACTCCGCGCTGTTCGGCGCCGTGCTGCACGAGCTCGTCCGCAACGACTGGCTCGACCACGAGTTCATCGACGCCCACACCGTCGACTTCGACAAGGCCGCCGCGGCCGCTGCAGACATGAGCCCGCGGTGGGCGGCCGAGGTCACCGGGGTCCCCGCCGCCCGCATCGAGGAGGCGGCAGAGCTGTGGGGGACCTCGGCCACGGGGATGATGCTGCACGCGCGGGGCATCGAGCAGCAGTCCAAGGGCGTGGACAACGTGCTCGCCGCCATCAACCTCGGCTTGGCCACCGGCAAGTTCGGCAAGC
>CAZIVZ010000474.1:0-2790 GCA_964542495.1 uncultured Aquihabitans sp. | reverse complement strand
CATTAGCTCGAACACCTGGTCCCGCTCGGTTAGGGCCCGCAGCACGTCGTCGTCGGGCACGGGCGGCGCCTTCGGGCTCATGGGCCGCACGCCCCGCAGGCGCCGGGCGGCGAGCTGCTCGTCGATCAGCGCGATGGCCTCGGCGGGGGAGTCGGCGGGCGGGAGGCCGCCGACGATGGCATCGGGGTGCCCGTCGACCTCGGCCCTGCGGTCCAGCTCCAGGGTCTCCGCCACCGAGTGGCGACCGGTGGCGGCGGCCACGTTCACCCACTTCACGACGTTCCAGCCCTCGGCCTCGGCCCGGTAGGTGGCCACGTCGAAGCGGCGGGCCATGCCCGACACGTCGCCCATGCCGAGGTCCTGGCCGCCCCCGAGGTACGGGTACCACTCGGTCTCGGCGGGGTCCCAGAAGTGGACGTGGGCGTCGACGATGCGGACCGGGGTGGGCGTCACCGTTCCTCCTCCAGGACGGCGTCGAACCACGGGGGCAGCTCGGGGCCGCCGAACACGATGCTGGTGCTCGGCCGCGGGTGACTGCGCAGGCCGAGCCACCCGCGGCCCACCACCAGCTCGGCGCCGGCCAGGCCGACGGCGTCGGGTCGGGTGACGAGGTGCGCGGCGAGGGCGGCGGGCACGGCCACCTCGGCGCGATCCTCGACGCCGACGGCGAACGCCGCCACGCGGTCGCCGGTGGCCCGGCGCGAGGCGCGGGCCAGCTGGGCGGCGGCCTGGGCCCGGCTGCGGCCGCCGGCGGTGGCGGCGTCGACCAGCGTGACCAGCCGCAGCGGTCGGTCGGCGCTGGCGGCGTGGTCGGCGGCGGCACGGGCCCATGCCGCGTCGACCAGGAGCAGGTCGGCGAGTCCGGCGTGCTCGGCGAGCACCGCCTCCCAGCCACCGGTGGGCGACGAGGCGGGCCCGGAGGTGGCGAGGGCCACGACCACCGCGTCGATCGGACCGGCGGTGGCGGCGACGTGCTCGAGCGCGCCTCGGGCGCCGGCGAACCCCGCGTGGACGTCGCCGGCTGCGAGCACGGTGGCGGTGGCGCCGAGGGTCTCCAGTGCGGCGGCGACGGACGCGCCCACGTCCGGTCGGTCGGTCACCACGGCCACCGTGGGCGTGTCGATCCCGGAAGCGGGCTCGGCGGCGGGCTCGTCGAAGATCGCGCCGAAGCGGGCGTTGCTGCCTCCCGAGGTGGCCTGGGTCGCCTCGGCGGCGAGGAGGGCGCCGAAGGCGCAGTCGAGCACGTGGCCGACGGAGACGGCGCCGCTGGTGCGGATCACCTCGAGCAGGCGCGGCGGGTCCACCGTCGCCACCTCCGAGCCGCCGGCGAACAGGATCCGGCCCCGGAGGGCTGGCGCGTCCGGCCCCACCAGGTGGGCGCCCAGCGGGCCGAGATCCTCGGGTGCGGGCATCCCGGTGAGCGAGAGACCGCCCGTGGCGGCCCCCGCCTTCGAGGTGGGAGCCGCACCCGCCCGGGCCAGCGCCTCGGTGACCATGCGCGTCATGGCGATGGGGGAGATGGCGTTCACGCCCACGCCGCCGGGGGCCACCCGGCCGAGCTGCCAGGTGAGCGCGGCCACGGCCCGCTTGGCGCAGCTGTAGGCACCGGCGTCGGCGGAGCGCCAGCCCGAGCCCGACGTGACGCCGAGGATCTGCCCGGAGCCGGCGGCGGCCATGATCGGCAGGGCGGCGTCGAGCACGTTTCGGTACCCGTCGAGGTGGACGGCGAGCACCGCCGCCCAGTCGGCCCCCTCGCCCTTGGCGAACCCGGTGGGCCGGGTGATGCCGGCCACGTTGATGACCGCGTCGAGCCGTCCGTGCTCGGCCTCCAGCGCCGCGAACAGGTCGGCCACCGCCGCTCGGTCCGTCACCGAGGTGTTCGACGCTCGAGCGCTCCCGCCGGCGGCCACGATCCGCCCCGCGGTGGTCTCGTCGACCGGGGGCAGCTGCTCGGTGCCGTCGACCGAGACCAACGGGTCGACGGTGACCACGTGGGCGCCCTGGAAGCCGAGCTCGGTGGCGACGGCGGCGCCGATCCCCGCGCCCCCGCCGGTGACGACCACCACCCGGCCGGCGTGGGGCCCCGCGGCAGTCATCGAAGCTCGAGTCCCTCGAGGTCGCCGGCGTCGAGCCATCGGTGGAGCAGCTCCCGGTACCCGAAGAAGTCGCCGAGTCCTCGGCCGTAGTTGCCGTTGCGGGGGTTCATGAGCTCGGGGTGGCCCTCGAGGTTGATGCGTGACGGCGTGCAGGCGGCCATGACCGAGCTGGCGTCGACGAACGAGGCGACGATCTGCTCGGTCCAGGCCTCCTCGGCGGCGGGGCTCACCTCGAACGTGGGGAAGCCCCGCTCCTGGAGCTGGCCGATGGTGCGGCCCACCACCTCGGCCCCCAGCACTGCCAGCTGGGTGTAGTTCACGGTGACCACGGCTTGTTGGCCCGGCGCCGGCATGGCGAACAGGTTGGGAAACCCCCGGACCATCATCCCGTGGAGGCTGGAGGCGCCGTCGGCCCACCGCTCGGCGAGCGTGATCCCGTCGCGCCCGGTGATGTCGTGGCCGGCCCGGCGGAACAGCGGGGTGAGCTCGGCCTCGAACCCGGTGGCGTACACCAGGCAGTCGACGTCGTACCCGGTGCCGTCCACCACCGGTCCCCGCTCGGTGATCCGCTCGATGCCGCCGGGGCAGTCCACCAGGGTGACGTTGGGGGCGTTGAACACCGAGAGGTACTCGTCGTGGAAGCAGGGCCGCTGGCACAGGTAGCGGGAGTAGGGCTCGAGGATCTCCGCGGAGG
>CAZIVZ010000473.1:0-2791 GCA_964542495.1 uncultured Aquihabitans sp. | reverse complement strand
CCTCGATGGCGATCGGCATGGTGAGGCCGGTGGGGTCGCCCATCATCGCCTGGGCGATGAAGTCGAAGCCGTAGAGCCCGATCTTGGCGGCTTCCTCGACGATGGGCCACGGGAACTCCTCCCGCTCGTCCCACTCCTCGGCGGCGGGGCGGATGACGTTCTTGGCGAACTCGTGCACCCATTCCTTGAGCTGCTGCTGGTCCTCGTTGAGCGCGAGGGAGAACTCTGCCATCTGACGAACCTCTCGTCCCTGGGAAGCTGGTTACCAGGCGGTAACAACGGGTGCGCAGATTACCGCGGGCGACGCGGGCGGTGCCAGGCCGGGCCTCGGGCCCCGGCGGGCCGGGGTCAGCGGCGATGCAGCTTGGGCCCTGCGGGCGTGTCGACCACGTCGTAGCCCGAGGCAGCCAGCTCGCCGCGGAGGCGGTCGGCGGTGGCGAAGTCTCGTGCGGCACGAGCCACCTCGCGCTCGGCGAGGAGGACGGCAGCGGCGGGATCGGCGTCGCCCACCCCCGCAGCGTCGGGGTCGACGGCGTCGGCCAGACCGAAGGCCAGGGCCCGGTCGAAGTCGGCGAGCAGGCTCCAGCGGTCCGCGGCGCTCAGCTCGGCCGAGCGAGCCACCGTGGACACCACCGACAGCGCCCGGGGCGCGTTGAGGTCGTCGGCCAGGGCCTCCCAGAAGGCCCGGCGCAGCGGCTCGGTGCGGGCGGGGTCTCCCCCGTCGACCTCGCCGCCCACCTCGTCGCGCGCCGCCACCGCGTGGTGCACCAGGCGGCGCAGGGCCACGCCCGCCGCCTCCACGCCGGCGAGGGTGAACTCCTGTTGCTGGCGGTAGTGGGCCTGGAGGAAGAAGTAGCGGAAGGCCAGCGGCTCGATGCCGGCGTCGACCAACGTGTCGACCACCAGCACGTCGCCGGCAGACTTCGACATCTTGCGACCGGACAGGTCGAGGAACTCGTTGTGCATCCACACCGAGACCCACGGGTGCACGCCGAGCGCGCACTCGCTCTGGGCGACCTCGTTGGTGTGGTGGACGCGGATGTGGTCGACACCGCCGGTGTGGATGTCGAAGCGCTCGCCCAGGTACCGGGTGGCCATGGCCGAGCACTCGATGTGCCAGCCGGGGAAGCCGCGGCCCCAGGGCGAGTCCCACTCCTGGAGGCGGGTCACGCCGGGCGGGCTCAGCTTCCACAGGGCGAAGTCGGCGGGGTGGCGCTTGGCGGCCAGGTTGTCGATGCGACCGGTGGCCTCCAGCTCGTCGAGGTCGAGGCCGGCGAACTCGGCGTAGCGACCGAACGTGGACACGTCGAAGTAGACGCCGTCGTCGATCACGTAGGTGTGGCCCTTGGCCTCGAGCGTCTGCACCATGGCGATCTGCTCGGCGATGTGCTCGCTCGCGGCGGGGCGGATGTCGGGCTCGAGGCAGCCCAGGCGCCGGCGGTCGGTGGCCCACTGCTCGGTGAAGTGGCCGGTGATCTCGGACACCGTCTGCCCCGCCCGGGCAGCCGCCGCCTCCACCTTGTCGTCGCCGGCGTCGGCATCGCTGGTGAGGTGGCCCACGTCGGTGATGTTGGTGACGTAGGTGACCTCGAGCCCGGCGGCCAACAGCACGCGACGCAGCAGGTCGGGCATGAGCTGGCTGCGCATGTTGCCCAGCGTCTGGGGGGCGTACACCGTGGGCCCGCAGGAGTAGATGCCCACCTTCCCGGGTTCGAGCGGCTCGAAGGCGACGACGGCGCGCCGGCGCGTGTCGTAGAGGTGGATGGGCGGGAAGCTCACGGCCTCGATCTTGGCCGACGCGACCGACGGGTCCCGCCACCAACCGGTTCGGAGCGGCCGAGAGGCGGCCGGTACCGTGGCTCCCCATGGCCCAGGCGAACGTCCCCGACAAGCCCACGTTGGAGGGGCTCGAAGCCCGCTGGGGCGCGGCTTGGGAGGCCGCCGGCACCTACCGGTTCGACCGCACCTCCGAGCGGGCCGACGTCTTCAGCATCGACACGCCCCCGCCCACGGTGTCGGGATCGCTCCACGTCGGCCACGTCTTCAGCTACACCCACACCGACACCATCGCCCGCTACCAGCGCATGCGCGGCAAGGCCGTCTTCTACCCCATGGGCTGGGACGACAACGGCCTGCCCACCGAGCGCCGGGTGGAGAACCACCACGGGGTCCGCTGCGACCCCTCGGTCCCCTACATCGACGGCTACGAGCCGCCGGCCACCCCGGCGAAGAAGCGCCAGGACTACGACACCGTCGGCCGGCGCAACTTCGTGGAGCTGTGCGAGCAGCTCGCCGCCGAGGACGAAGCGGTGTTCGAGCAGCTGTGGCGCCTGCTCGGGCTGTCCATCGACTGGAGCCACACCTACGCCACGGTCAGCCTGCGCACGCAGCGCACCAGCCAGCTGGCGTTCGTCCGCAACCTGGCGCGCGGCGAGGCCTACTCCTCGGAGGCGCCGAGCCTGTGGGACATCACGTTCCAGACCGCGGTGGCCCAGGCCGAGCTCGAGGACCGCGAGCGCCCCGGCGCCTACCACGACCTCGCGTTCCACCGCAGCGACGGCGGTGGCGACGTGGTCATCTCCACCACCCGGCCCGAGCTGCTGATCAGCTGCGTCGCCCTGGTGGCCCACCCCGACGACGAGCGCTTCCGGCCGCTGTTCGGCACCACGGTCACCACCCCCGTCTTCGGCGTGGAGGTCCCGCTGGTGGCCCACGAGCTGGCCGACCCCGAGAAGGGCACCGGCGTGGCCACGGTCTGCACCTTCGGCGACCTCACCGACGACATCCGGCG
>CAZIVZ010000472.1:0-2814 GCA_964542495.1 uncultured Aquihabitans sp. | reverse complement strand
GAAGAAAGGCGTTGCAGAAGCGGTTGTTCGACTATGCCGTCACCCACGGGCTCGCCGACCGCCCTCCGGCTGCGGACCCCCAGCCCGTGACGGCCGCTCCGGCGACCGACCGCTGATCAGGAACCCCGATGGCCGACGACTGCAACGAGACCCTCAAGGAGCTCTACGGCTTCCTCGACGGCCAGTTGAGCGACGCCGACCGCGAGCACATCCGTCAGCACCTCGACGACTGCTCACCGTGCCTCGAGGCGTTCGACTTCGAGGCCGAGCTGCGCATCGTGATCCGCAACCGCTGCACCGACCACGCACCCGAGTCGTTGCGGCAGCGCATCGCGCGGGCCATAGAGGCCGAGTAGCAGCGGCGGTACCACCCACCCCTAGGATCGGTCCCATGCTGTTCGCTCAGGTCTGGCACTTCTGGATCGCCGTTCCGCTCGTGTTCGGCGCCGTGCTGTTCGGCGTGGCCACGATCGTGGGCTACCTCACCAAGGTCGTCCGGCCCAAGTACCCGCCGCGCGGCCAGGGCTGACCGGGTGGGCGCGGTCGACTGGGGGCTCGCCGAACGGGTCGCTGTCCGCGCCGCAGGTCGGGAGCCCTTCGCGGACTCGTATCACTACGGATCGCTGTCGGCCGACTTCGAGGAGCTGACCGCCATCGCCGAGCAGCAGGTGGCCGACACCACCGGTCTGCGCAGCTTGTCGGGCACCGCTCGAGCGCGCGTCACCGATCGCGAAGGCTGGGTGCGGGCCAACATCGCCTCGTTCCAGCGCCTCCTGCGCCCCATCACCGACCGGCTCGATCAGCAGCTCGCCGCCACGCCGCTGGCGCCGGTGGCCAGCCGGGTGGCCGGGGCCGAGGTCGGCATGATCCTCGGGTGGATGTCCAGCCGCGTGCTCGGGCAGTACGACCTCCTCGTGGTGGAGGACGAGGACCCTGACGACCAGGACATCGTGTACTACGTCGGCCCCAACGTCTTGGGCCTGGAGAAGCGCTTCGCGTTCCCGCCTCGGGAGTTCCGCCACTGGCTCGCTCTGCACGAGGTCACCCACCGCGCTCAGTTCACCGGCATCCCGTGGATGCGCGAGCACTTCCTCGGCCTGGTGCAGGAGACCGTCGGATCGGTCGACCCCGATCCCAAGCGGTTCGCCGAGGCGCTCGGGCGCCTGGCCGCCGACGTGCGGGCGGGTAGGAACCCGCTCGACGACGGGGGGCTCATGGCCGTGTTCGCCTCGCCCGAGCAGCGGCTCGTGCTCGACCGCGTGGCCGGGCTCATGAGCCTGCTCGAGGGCCACGGCGACGTCACCATGGACCGCGCCGGGGCCGACCAGATCCCGAGCGCCGAGCGCTTCGGCCAGGTGCTGCGGCAGCGCCGCCAGCAGGCCAACCCGGCGGCCAAGGTGCTCCAGAAGCTGATCGGTCTCGACGCCAAGCTCAAGCAGTACGAGCAGGGCGAGGTGTTCATCGAGCGCGTCGAGCGCGAGGGCGGCACCGAGCTGCTCGACGTCGCCTGGGTCGACCCCGGCAACCTCCCCACCATCGCCGAGATCCGCGACCCCGAGGCCTGGATCGCCCGGGTCCGACCCACCGTCGCCGCCTGAGCCCGGGGCGCCAGACCGTGGCCCGATCGGTCGACGTGTCGCACCCGGCGGTGGTCGACCTGCTGGCCCGGTGCGCGTTCGGGCCCGAGGCCGACGTGACCTGTGCCGTGTCCGGTGGGGCCGACTCGCTCTCGCTGCTCGTGCTGGCGGCGTCGTCGGGCCGCGCCGTGACGGCGGTGCACGTCGACCACGGGCTGCGCCCCGGGTCCGACGCCGAGGCGCTGGTGGTGGCCCGGGCGGCTGCGGCCGTGGGGGCCGGCTTCAGGGCCGAGCGCGTGGTGGTGGTGCCGGGTCCCAACCTGGAGGCCCGGGCCCGGGCGGCCCGGTGCGCGGTGCTCCCACCCGGAGCGCTCACCGGCCACACCGCCGACGACCGAGCCGAGACCGTGCTGCTCAACCTCCTGCGGGGGGCAGGCCCGGCGGGTCTCGTCGGCATCCGCCGCGGGCCCACCAAGCCGCTGCTCGACCTCCGGCGTTCCGAGACGGCCGCGCTGTGCCGCGCGCTCGGGTTGGTGCCGGTCGACGACCCGACCAACGCCGATCCGGCCCACCGCCGCAACCGCGTCCGCCACGAGGTGCTCCCGCTGCTCGCCGCGGTGGGCGACCGCGACCCCGTCCCGGTGCTGGTGCGCCAGGCCGACCTGCTCGCCGAGGTCGACGAGGCGCTCGGCCGGCAGGCGGCACCCCTCGACCCCACCTCGGCGGCCGCGCTCCGCACCGCTCCGGGCGCGGTGGCGGGCGAGGCGGTGCGGGGCTGGCTCCGAGACGCCGGCGTGGGTGACGGGCATCCTCCCAGCCGAGCCGACGTCGGTCGCGTCCTGGCCGTGGCCCACCACGAGCAGGTGGCCACCGAGGTGGCCGGCGGCTGGCGCGTGGCCCGCACCGGTGATGTCCTCCGGCTCGATCCGCCGGTCGGCCACGAGCCCTAGCCGAAGGTCGACCTGGCATGATGCGGCGCATGGTTGATGGCGCGACCCCCTATGCCGACGACGACCGCATCGGCGAGGTGATCGTCAGCACCGACGACCTCCAGGCCCGCATCATCGAGCTCGGCGCCGACATCACCCGGGACTACGCCGGGCGGGCCCCGTTGCTCGTGGGCGTGCTGAAGGGCGCCTTCCTCTTCATGGCCGACCTGGCCCGGCGCATCGACCTGCCCGTCGAGTTCGACTTCATGGCCGTGTCGTCCTACGGCAACGCCACCAAGTCCAGCGGG
>CAZIVZ010000471.1:0-2825 GCA_964542495.1 uncultured Aquihabitans sp. | reverse complement strand
TCCCAACCGGCGGTACAGCCCGCGAACCCCGACCTCACGGCCGGGGCCGATCCGGTGAGATCCCGGAGCCGACGGTGAGAGTCCGGATGAGAGCGAGGGTGCGCGTTGCGCCTCGCGCGTCGCGTGCCCGGTGACGAACGGAAACCGCGTGGACGACACCGAGGCCATGGAGCAGGCGATCGAGCTCGCCGCCTCGGTGCGCGTCGCCACCTCTCCCAACCCGTGGGTGGGCTGCGTGATCGAGGCGCCCGACGGCGAGGTGTTCGGCGGTGCCACCGAACCCCCGGGCGGGGCCCACGCCGAGGTGGCGGCCCTGCGCGCCGCCGGTACCGCGGCCCGAGGCGCCACCGCCTGGGTGACCCTCGAGCCGTGCTCGCACTCCGGTCGCACCGGCCCCTGCGCCGACGCGCTCGTGGAAGCGGGCGTCCGCCGCGTGGTGGTGGCCATCGAGGATCCCGATCCGCGGGTCGCCGGGCGCGGCATCGAGCGGCTTCGCGCCGCGGGGCTCGAGGTCGAGGTGGGGCTGGAAGCCGAGGTGGTGCGCGAGCAACTGGCGCCGTACCTCAAGCACCGCAGCACCGGCCGCCCGTGGGTGGTGCTCAAGCTGGCGGCCAGCCTCGACGGGCGCACCGCCGCCCCCGACGGCACGAGCCAGTGGATCACCGGCGGCGCCGCCCGGGCCGACGCCCACCAGCTCCGGGCCGAGAGCGACGCCATCGTGGTGGGTGCGGGCACGGTGCGGACCGACGACCCGGAGCTCACCGTGCGACACGTCCCCGGACGGAGCCCCCTGCGGGTGGTGCTCGGTTCCATCCCCGCCGGGGCCAAGGTGCTGCCCGCACTGGAGCACCAGGGAGACCTCGAGCCGCTGCTCGACGACCTCGGTGCGCGGGGTGTGCTCCAGGTGCTGGTGGAGGGTGGGGCCTCGGTGGCCGGTGCGTTCCACCGGTCCGGCCTGGTCGACCACTACGTGGTCTACCTGGCGCCGGCCATCTTCGGCGGCGACGATGCCCGGCCCGTCCTCGCCGGTCCCGGCGTCGAGACCATGGCCGACCTCTGGCGCGGCACCATCACCGCCGTCACCCCGCTCGGCGGCGACCTCCGCCTCGACGTGCGCCCGGTCGCGCCGGCACCCGGCACCGGTCCGGTGCCCGTGGTCCGGGCCGCCGAGGTCACCGGTCCCATCCCCGATCCGCCGACCAGCGGCGTCACCCACCCCGAACCCGAGGTCAGCTGAATGTTCACCGGCATCGTCGAGGAGCTGGGCACCGTGGTGTCGCGCTCGGGTCCCAAGCTGCGCATCGGCGCCACCACCGTGCTCGACGACATCGAGCTGGGCGCCTCCATCGCCGTCAACGGCACCTGTCTCACCGTGGTGGCGTGGGGCGACGGGTGGTGGGAGGCCGACGTGGTCGACGAGACCTACCAGCGCACCTGCCTGGGGGCCCTCCAACCCGGCGATCCGGTCAACCTCGAGCGCCCGGTGCGCCTGGCCGACCGCCTCGGCGGCCACCTGGTGCAGGGCCACGTCGACGCCGTCGGCACGATCGTCACCGGCGCTCCCGACCTGCGGATCGCCGTGGAGCCCGACCACCTCCGCTACATCGTGCACAAGGGCTCGATCACGGTCGACGGCACCAGCCTCACCGTGGCCGCGGTCCACCCCGACGGCTTCTCCGTGGCCGTCATCCCCCACACCGCCCAGGTCACCACGCTCGGCCACAAGGGCCCGGGCGACCCGGTCAACCTCGAGCTCGACGTGATCGCCAAGTACGTCGAGTCGCTTCTGGAAGGACACCAGCCATGATCGAGACCCCCGCCGAGATGCCCGTGGGCACCCATCGCGAGGCCAGCGCGAACCGGGGCCCCACCGACGACGGTCCGCTGGCCGACATCGGCATCGCCCTCGATGCCTTCGCACGGGGCGAGATCCTCGTGGTGGTCGACGACGAGGACCGTGAGAACGAGGGCGACCTCATCATGGCGGCCGAGCACGTCACCCCCGAGAAGATCGCCTTCTTCCTGCACCACACGTCGGGCTTCATCTGCGCTCCGATCACCCCCGAGCGCGCCGCCGAGCTGGACCTGCGGCCGATGGTGGAGCAGAACACCGAGAGCATGCGCACGGCGTTCCTGGTGAGCGTCGACTACCGCCACGACACCACCACCGGCATCTCCGCCTACGACCGTGCCGCCACGGTGCAGGCCCTGGTCGACCCGACCACCCGTCCGGGCGACCTGGCCCGCCCCGGCCACATCCTCCCGCTCGAGGCGCGCGAGGGCGGGGTGCTGAAGCGTGCCGGTCACACCGAGGCCACCGTCGACCTCGCCCGCATGGCCGGCCTGTACCCGTCGGGCATCCTCTGCGAGATCGTCGACCAGGACAAGATGGGCATGGCTCGTCAGCCCGAGCTGCGCCGCTTCGCCCGCGAGCACGACCTCTACATGATCTCGATAGCAGACCTGATCCGGTACCGCCGTCGCACCGAGAAGCTGGTGCGCCGAGTCTCCGAGGCCCGGATCCCCACCGGTTGGGGCGACTTCACCGCCTACGTCTACGAGTCGGTCCTCGACGGCGAGCAGCACCTGGCCATGGTCCGCGGCGACATCTCCGCCTCCGACGACACCCTGGTGCGGGTGCACAGCGAGTGCCTCACCGGCGACGTCTTCGGTTCGATGCGCTGCGACTGCGGCGTGCAGCTCGACGCGGCCATGAAGATGATCGCCGACGAGGGCACGGGCGTGGTGGTGTACCTGCGGGGCCACGAGGGCCGCGGCATCGGCATCGGCCACAAGATCCGGGCCTACGAGCTCCAGGACGAGGG
>CAZIVZ010000470.1:0-2831 GCA_964542495.1 uncultured Aquihabitans sp. | reverse complement strand
CCATCAACCGCTGGCACACCGCCCACAACACCGGGCGCATCAACGGCTCCAACCCCTGCTCGGAGTACATGCACCTCGACGACTCGGCGTGCAACCTCGCCAGCCTCAACCTGCTCAAGTTCGTCGACGCCGACGACACCTTCGACGTCGACGGCTTCAGGGCCGCGGTCCAGATCATCTTCACCGCCCAGGAGATCCTGGTCGGCCGGGCCGACTACCCCACCGAGCCCATCGGGGAGACCTCCCGCAAGTTCCGCCAGCTCGGCATCGGCTACGCCAACATCGGTGCGCTGCTCATGGCCATGGGCTACGCCTACGACTCCGAGGAGGGCCGGGCCTGGGCGGCGGCGATCACCGCCCTCATGACCGGGCACTCCTACGCCACCTCCGCCCGCACCGCCGCCCGCATGGGCCCCTTCGCCGGCTACGCCGACAACGAGGAGCACATGCTCCGCGTGCTCAACATGCACCGCGCGGCCGCCTCGCAGATCGACGAGGAGCTGGTGCCGGCAGAGCTGCTCTCGGCCGCCCAGCAGTCGTGGGACGAGGCGTGCGACCTCGGCGAGCAGTTCGGCGTGCGCAACTCGCAGGCCTCGGTGCTGGCTCCCACCGGCACCATCGGCCTGATGATGGACTGCGACACCACGGGCATCGAGCCCGACCTCGGCCTGGTCAAGATGAAGAAGCTCGTGGGCGGCGGCAACATGACCATCGTCAACCAGACGATCCCGCGGGCGCTGCACCGCCTCGGCTATGCCCCTGAGCAGATCGACGACATCGTCGCCTACATCGACGAGGAGAAGAGCATCCTCGGCGCCCCCCACCTGCTCCCGGAGCACATCTCGGTGTTCGCCTGCTCCATGGGCGACAACCCCATCCACTACATGGGCCACGTCCGGATGATGGCCGCCGTGCAGCCGTTCATCTCCGGCGCCATCTCCAAGACGGTCAACATGCCGACCGACGTCACGGTCGAGGACGTGGAGCAGCTCCACATCGAGGCCTGGAAGCTCGGCGTGAAGGCCGTGGCCATCTACCGCGACAACTGCAAGGTGGCCCAGCCCCTGGCCATGGCCAAGAAGGGCGACGCCGACGTCAACGGGCCCGGCACCAACACCGACGCCGTCGAGGCCGCCGCCCTGCCCACCGTGGTGGAGCGCATCGTCGAGGTGGAGAGGATCGTTGAGAAGGTCGTCAAGGTCCCCACCCGCCAGAAGCTCGACCGCAACCGCACGTCGCGGACCTTCGAGTTCCGGGTGGCCGACTGCAAGGGCTTCGTGACCGTGGGCGAGTACGCCGACGGTCGGCCGGGCGAGGTCTTCCTCAAGGTGGCCAAGCAGGGCTCCACCCTCGCCGGCATCATGGACGCCCTCTCCATCACGTTGAGCTACGGCCTCCAGTACGGGGTGCCGCTGCGCACCTACGTGGAGGCCTTCACCAACACGCGATTCGAGCCGGCCGGCATGACCGACGACCCGGAGCTGCGCATCGCCTCGTCGCTGCTCGACTACATCTTCCGCCGCCTGGCACTCGACTACCTCACCCTCGAGGAGCGCCAGGAGCTGGGCATCCTCTCGGTCTCCGAGCGCACCCAGCCCACGCTGCCCGGCGTGGAGGAGACGGTGGTGGAGAACCGGATGGGCCACGACCTCGTGGCCGACCCCAAGTCGATCCCGTCGGCGTCCGAGCTGGCCATCACCTTGGCCGACGAGGCCACGCCCACCGGTCCCGTGCAGCCCAGCCTGCTCGACCGGGCCGGCGTCACCGACCTCACGTCGGGCCACAGCCACACCCCGCCGCAGGCCACGCCCAGCACCGCTCACTCCGATGCGCCCTACTGCATGCAGTGCGGCGTCCAGATGCAGCGCGCCGGCTCCTGCCACGCCTGCCCCAGCTGCGGCAGCACCTCAGGCTGCAGCTGAAGCCACCGGCCCGGATCTGGTGTCCGGGCGGTGAGGTCGCGCCTCACCGCCGCCGGCCGACCCCGCCTGCTCCCCCCGAAGTAGGCAGCGGTCGGCCGGCGCCGCGCCCGGCCGGCGGTGGCTGACCGGTGTGCCCGTGGTTTCGGGTAGCGATCTGGTTCGCAGGGAGCCAGTTCGCGACCCAGAGCGATGCGGGTGATGCTTCGGGTCGCGAGGTGGCTCGCATCGAGCCGGTTCCGTACCGGGAACCCGATCTGGTCGGGCGGCGAAGCGCTGCGGCGAGCTCGGCACCTGGCACCATCGTCGGGTGGACGTCGTGCAGGCAGTGGCCATCGCGGCCGCCGGGATGGCGGCGGGCGGGGTGAACGCGGTGATGGGGTCGGGCAGCCTCATCACGTTCCCCACCCTCGTCGCCTTCGGCTATGCCCCGGTCACCGCCAACGTGTCCAACAACGTCGGCTTGGTGCCCGGGTCGATCGCCGGCGCCTACGGCTTCCGCCGGGAGCTCTCGGGCCAGCGCCACCGGGTCCGCACCCTGGCCGCGGCCTCCGCGCTCGGCGGTCTCACCGGTGCCACCCTGCTGCTCACCCTTCCGTCGAGCGTGTTCGACGCCGTGGTCCCGGTGCTCGTGCTGACGGCCTGCGTCGCCATGGTCCTCCAGCCGCGCTTGTCGCGATGGGTGGCGAGCCGTCGCCCCGACGATGCCCACGACGTGGGCCCGGCGGCACTCGCCGCCGTCTACCTCACCGGCGTCTACGGCGGCTACTTCGGGGCGGCACAGGGGGTGATCCTCCTCGCCCTGCTGGCCGTGCTCGTGCCCGACGAGCTCAAGCGGTCCAACGCCCTGAAGAACGTGCTGGCCGGCACCGTCAACGGCGTGGCGGCGGTGGTGTTCGTGATCTTCGCCGA
>CAZIVZ010000469.1:0-2848 GCA_964542495.1 uncultured Aquihabitans sp. | reverse complement strand
TCTTCTCGATCATCGCCAAGACCTCGGTGCCCTACTTCGGCATCTTCTTCCTCTCGGGCCTGCTCGCCTGGAACCTCTTCAGCGCGGGGCTCAGCGGCGGCACCTCGTCGATCGTCACGAACGCCGGCCTGGTCACGAAGGTCTGGTTCCCACGCGAGGCCCTGGTGCTCGCGTCGGTGGCTGCCGCCGTCGTCCACTTCTTGCTCCAGAGCATGGTGCTGGTGGCCGCGCTGGTGGTGTTCCGGCGCATGCCCGCGGTGGAGTACCTCCCCGTGTTCCTCCTGGCCCTGCTGGTCCTGCTGCTGCTGTGCACGGCGCTGGCCATCGCGCTCAGCGCCGTCAACGTGTACCTGCGCGACACCCAGCACCTGCTCGAGGTGGCGCTCCTCGCCTGGTTCTGGCTGTCGGCCATCGCGTACAACTACGGCCTGGTGGCCCAGCGCCTCGTGGCCCGCTACGGCCCCCACGGCGAGTGGATCGCTGCGCTCAACCCCGTGCTCACCGTGGTCATCACGTTCCAGCGCACGCTGTACAACCCGGCGCCGCTCACCGACGCCCAGCGGGCCGATCCCAACTTCGTGCCGGTGCTCCCCGAGCACCCCATGGGCTGGTACGCCTCGCACCTCGCCATCGCCGGGATCGCCTCGTTGCTGCTGCTCTACGGCGCCTTGGCGCTGTTCAGCCGGCTCGAGGACAACTTCGCCCAGGAGATCTGATGAGCGCCGCCGCCATCGAGGTCACCTCGGTCACCAAGGAGTTCCGGATCTACCAGGAGCAGGCCAAGTCCGCCAAGGAGCGGATCATCAACTTCGGCCGGAACCCGCACCACACGTTCAAGGCGCTCGACGACGTGTCGTTCGAGATCGCCGAGGGCGAGACCTTCGCCCTGCTCGGCCACAACGGCTCCGGCAAGTCCACCCTGCTCAAGTGCGTGGCCGGCACGCTGCGGCCCACCACCGGCAAGATCGTGTCCAGGGGTCGTCTGGCCGCCCTCCTGGAGCTGGGCGCCGGCTTCCACCCCGACCTCACCGGTCGCGAGAACATCTACCTGAACGGCTCCATCCTCGGCTTCTCCCGGGCACAGATCGACCGCATCTTCGACGACATCGTCGAGTTCGCAGAGCTCTGGGATTTCATCGACAACCAGGTGAAGCACTACTCGTCGGGCATGTACGCCCGCCTCGGCTTCGCGGTCGCCATCAACGTCGAGCCCGAGATCTTGCTGGTCGACGAGGTGCTGTCGGTGGGCGACGAATCGTTCCAGCGCAAGTGCATCGACCGGGTCCGCCAGCTCCAGACCGAGGGGCGGACGATCCTGCTCGTGTCGCACGCCGCCGAGCTCGTCCGCCAGCTCGCCAACCGCGCCGCGGTGCTCGACCACGGGAAGCTGGTCGACGTGGCCGAGCCCGGCGAGGCCATCCGCACCCTGCGCGAGACCCTGGCCCGCCGCGGCATCGCCCTCGATCCCGGCGTCGCCGACGAGGACGCCGAGTCGGAGCCGAGCGAGCCCGAGCCGCAGTGGTCCGGACCCCCGTCGGCATCGGTGCCGGCGATCGTCCTCGACAAGGCTGTCACCATCACGTCGGTCCGGGCCGAGTACCCCGACCCCGAGGCCCGGTTCCTGTTGCCGAACCAGCCCATGCGCCTGCGAATCGACTACGTGGCACCCGAGCGGGAGGTCGACGTGGCGTTCGCGTTCGAGCTGGTGAACCAGCAGGGCGAGCTGATCTACGGCACCAACACCCAGGACCTGCTCCAGCCGATCCACTGGGTCGACGGCGTGGGCGCCGTGTGCTTCGACCTCCCACGGCTGCCCCTGCTCGACGGCAGCTACCTCGTCTCGGTGAGCGCCACGAGTCGCACCGGTGGCGTGGTCTACGACGAGCGGTTCCAGCTCGACGGCTTCGAGGTGATGCAGCCCGGCAACGAGCGCGGCACGGTGGCGCTCGAGCCCACGGTGGTGCACTTCTTCCACGGCGAGATCCCCGGCCTGGAGCAAGAGGTGGCACCGCCGTCGGAGGTCGACGCCAACGGGCGGTGAGGGAGCCGGCTGTGCTAGGAAAGCACGCTGGCGCGCGCATCTGGCGCGCACCCATCGTGCCCAGGGGGGGCCTGCATGAAGCGTCTCGTCGTGATCCTCGCTGCCGTCGTAGTCGTGCTGACGGCGTGCGACACCACCGACATGTTGGTGACACCGCCTGACGGCAAGATCGTCGGCACCGCCACCATCCCGGTCACCGGCAAGCTGCCCACCGGGGCCGCCCCCGGGGGCACCCTCAAGGTCAATGGGGTCACCGTGCCCGTCAACGGTGACGGCACCTGGTCCACCCAGATCCCGGCTTCGCCTGGGTACACCACCTCGATCGATGCGGTGTACACCGATCCGAACGGGTCGCCGTTCCGCCAGCGCCGTGCGGTGGTGAACGGCCCGAGCATCCCCGACGGCTCCCACTCCCCCGACGGCGTGGGCCTCCGGTTCACCAACACCGGCCTGGCCAACCTCGGCCCGGTCATCAACCAGCTGGCCGGCGGTGCGTTCGACATCGGCTCGGTGCTGCTCGCCCAGCGCCCGCTGATCAACGCCCCCGACGCCTTCCTCACCTTCGACATCACCGGCAACGCCTACGAAGCCGGCATCGGGAGCGCCTCGGTGGTCGCCGCGAGCGGTGCCAGCGGGGTGAGCACCACCATCACCGTGAAGGACCTCTACATCGGGGTCGACCTGCACATCACCGACAACCTCGCCATCAACACCGACTGCCGCCTCGAGCTGAAGATCCCCACCACGGTCATCAACAACACCTTCGACTTCCGGCCCCTGCCGGGGAACCCGTCGCAGGTCGACGTG
>CAZIVZ010000468.1:900-2851 GCA_964542495.1 uncultured Aquihabitans sp. | reverse complement strand
CCGAGCACGCGCACCTGCACCGGCGCCAGCCACGTGGGGAACGCGCCGGCGTAGTGCTCGAGGAGCACGCCGAAGAACCGCTCGATGGACCCGAACAGGGCCCGGTGCAACATGATCGGCGTGTGGCGGGCGCCGTCCTCGCCGACGTACTCGAGGCCCATGCGCATGGCCATGTTGAAGTCGTACTGGATGGTGGAGAGCTGCCAGCTCCGACCGATGGCGTCGCGGACCTTCACGTCGATCTTGGGGCCGTAGAACGCGCCCCCACCCTCGTCGACCTCGTAGTCGAGCCCCTCGGCCACCAGTGCCGCCCGCAGGTTCTCGGTGGCCGTCTCCCAGCCCTCGTCGGTGCCCACCGACTCGGCCTTGGCGGGGCGCGTGGACAGGTTGGCCTCGAAGTCGGTGAACCCGAACGCCCGCAGGACCGACAGCACGAAGCCGAGGAGGCTCCGGATCTCGTCGTGCGCCTGCTCGGGGGTGCAGTAGATGTGGCTGTCGTCCTGGGTGAAGCCACGGATGCGCATGAGGCCGTGGAGGGTGCCGGACTTCTCGTAGCGGTACACGGCACCCAGCTCGAACAGCCGCAGCGGGAGCTCCCGGTAGGAGCGCTGGCGGGCGTTGAAGATGAGGTTGTGCCCGGGGCAGTTCATGGGCTTCGGGTAGTAGACCCCGTTGTCCATCTCCATGGGCGGGTACATGCCGTCGGCGTAGAAGCCCAGGTGGCCGGACCGCTCGAACAGCCGTCCGTTGGCGATGTTGGGCGTGTAGACGAACTCGTAGCCCCCGTGCTGGTGGCGGTCCCGGGAGTAGTCCTCCATGAGCTTGCGGACGATGCCGCCCTTGGGGTGCCACACGGCCAGGCCGCCGCCGAGCTCCTCGGGGAAGCTCAACAGGTCGAGCTCGGTGGCCAGCTTGCGGTGGTCTCGCTTGGCCGCCTCCTCGAGGCGCACGAGGTGGGCGTCGAGGTCCTTCTTGGAGGCCCACGCCGTGCCGTAGATGCGCTGGAGCATCGGGTTCTTCTCGTCGCCCCGCCAGTACGCGCCGGCCACCCGCATGAGCTTGAAGTGCCCGAGGAACGCCTTGGTGTCGGGCACGTGGGGACCTCGGCAGAGGTCGACGAACCCGGGGTAGCCCGCGAAGGCCGGCTGCGCCCAGGGCTGCGCGGGCGGGTTCTCGTAGGTGCGGACCAGGCCGGCGGCGGTGGCCGACGTGGGGTCGTCGGCCTGGCCGTCGATGATCTCGAGCTTGAAGCGGTGGCCGGCGAACACCTCGCGGGCGCGCTCGGCGGGGAGCTCGTCGCGCACGAACGGCTGGGCCTGGGCCATCAGCTCGCGCATGCGAGCCTCGATGCGCTCGAGGTCCTCGGGCACGAAGGTGCCGGGACGGCCGTCGGGCCCCGGCGGCAGCTCGAAGTCGTAGTAGAAGCCGTGCTCCACCGGCGGGCCGATGGCGAACGTGGCGCCCGGGAACAGCTCGAGCACGGCCTGGGCGAGCACGTGCGTGGTGGAGTGGCGGATCGTGTACAGCCCTCGCTCGGACGGGGCGGTGACGATCTCCACCACGTTGCCGTCGGCCAGCTCCCAGACCAGGTCGCGCTCCACGCCGTCGACGACGCCGATCACCGCCGCCTTGGCCAGGCCGGACCCGATGGCGGCGGCCAGACCCCCCACGGTGGTGCCGGCGGGGAGCGATCGCTCGGAACCGTCGGGCAGCGTGATGGTGATGTCGGCCATGTGCGGAGCGTAGGCCAGCCCCTGTGGACCGCCCGAACGGCATTCGGCGTCGTGGCCCCGGTTCAGCCCCGCCGGGTTCTCGTCGCGCCTCGCGTCGTCCACCGACCAGATCCGCGACCGAAACCCCGGGCCGTCGACGCCACGGGTCTCTCGTCGCGCATCACGTCGTCCACCGACCAGATCCGCGACCGAAACCCCGGGCCGTCGACGCCACGGGT
>CAZIVZ010000468.1:0-800 GCA_964542495.1 uncultured Aquihabitans sp. | reverse complement strand
CTCTCGTCGCGCATCACGTCGTCCACCGACCAGATCCGCGACCGAAACCCGCTCTGGCCTTGGCGGGTAGGCCAGGGGCCGGACCGGAGGGGTCAGCCGGAACGGCGACAGGCGGAACGGGGTCAGCTGGAGCGGCGGACGGGCCGGCGGAGCAGGTCGGCCGAGGACCGGGGCTCGGTGACCCGGGTGAACTCCCCGCTCTCCAGCGGTCCGCTGCCGTCGGAGCCCGGCTCGCCCCGCGCTCCGGCGGGGGCCGGCTCGGCCACCGGCGCCGGGGCCTCGCTCGGCGGGTGCTGGCCGTTGCCGCTCGTGGCCGGCGCGACAGCCGATGCCAGTGCGACGTCGGCGGGCGCGGGCGTCGGCGACGGCACCGCGGCCGGCGCCACCTTCTTCTTGGTGGCGTACTCGTTCACGTACTCCTGGCCCGAGAGCTCGCGGATCTCGTACATCACCTCGTCGGTGATCTGGCGCAGCACGAGGTGGTCGCCGGCCCGACCGGCGTAGCGATCCACCGAGATCGGGCGACCGAACCGGATGGTGACGGGCCGGCGCAGGTTGGGGAACTTGGCGTCGGGCGGCATGACCTCGCGGGCGCCGATGATCCCGATCGGGATGATCGGCACCTCGGCCCGGAGCGCGAGCCGGGCCGGGCCGGTGTGGCCCCGGTAGAGGCGTCCGTCCCGGCTGCGGGTGCCCTCGGGGTAGATGCCGAACAGCTCGCCCTTGCTCAGCACGCGCTCGGCCGCGCTCAGCGCCCGCTCGGCGGCGTCGCCGCCCTCGCGGTCGATCGGGATCATCCC
>CAZIVZ010000467.1:0-2856 GCA_964542495.1 uncultured Aquihabitans sp. | reverse complement strand
GGCCATGATCCGCAAGCTCTCGGAGACCTCGGTGTGTCGACGACTGACCGTGACCTGCACGTGGGGACCTCCTGCTCGGGAATGCTCATCGGATCGTAGACCCGCAGGAGGGGGGCCGCGAACGGGGGTGCCCGGCGCCTCACGTGGGGTGGGCCGCGGCCACGCCCACCACGAACCCGGCACCCGCGGCTCGCAGCGCCCGGCCCGCTGCGTCGAGGGTCGCGCCCGTGGTGACCACGTCGTCCACCAACAGGATCCGCGTCTGCGCGAGCCGGTGGCGCGGATCGAAGGAGGGGCCACGGCGGCGGTCGTCGAGCGATCGGCCGGTCTGCGCCGGCCCGGGCGCTCGGGCGAGCAGCCGATGGCACGGCAGCCGCAGCTCCCCGGCGATGCGTCGGGCCAGCAGCTCCGCCTGGTCGAACCCCCGCCGACGCCGGCGCGTCGGGGTGGTGGGCGCCCACGTCACCACGTCGAACTCGTCGGCGCGGATCAGCGAGGCCATGCCGTGGGCCAGCCACCGCAGCGGCGCGCGGGCGTTGCGGTACTTCAGCTGGGCGACCACCTCGCGGGCCGGACCCTCGTAGGCCAGCAGTGCCCTGCACCCGTCGAGCGAGGCCGGCACGGGGACGGCACGCGAGGCCGCCATGGCCCCGATGCAGCCCGGGCACGGCGATGGCCCGACCCGGTGGCAGCCCGCACAGGTGGAGGTGAGCAGCATCTCCCCATGGTGCTCACCCCCTCCGACAGCAGGCCGGAACCGAGCTCGACCCGGCGCAATGTGGTGTGCCGGAACGACGTTCCTGTCGATCTCGCGCGTGAGGTTCGGATCGCCCGGGGCCGCCGACGACCGGTCCCACTAGCGTCCGAACCCGTGTCCCGCCTGTTCGCCGTCCCCCCGTGGCCCGAGGTCAGGCGCCGGCTCCCCCGCCTGCTGCTCGGGCTGGTGCTGTGCGGCGTGGCGTTCGCGTGCATCGTCGACTCCCGTCTCGGGCTCGACCCCTGGGACGTGCTCCACGAGGGCGTCGCCCACCACACCGGGCTGGAGATCGGCCTGGTCACCACCCTGACCGGCTTCGTGATCCTGTTGGCGTGGATCCCGCTTCGCGAGCGGATCGGCATCGGCACCCTGTGCAACGTGGTCATCATCGGCACGGTCATGGACCTCGTGGCTCCCCACCTCCCCCACAGCGACGCCGACGCCACGCGATGGGCCCTGCTGGTGGCGGGCCTCGTGCTCATCGGGCCGGCCATCGGCTTCTACATCGGTGCCCACCTGGGCCCCGGGCCCCGCGACGGGATCATGACCGGCGTGGCCCAGCGGGGGCCGTCGATCCGCCTCGTGCGCACCTTGATCGAGCTGGTGGCGCTGGCCCTCGGCTGGGCGCTGGGCGGCACCGTCGGCATCGGCACCGTGCTGTTCGCCGTCACCGTCGGCCCGAACGCTCAGTTCTGGCTCGAGCGGCTGGACATGGGGCGCCCGCCGGGCTTCGACCCGACGGTGGACCCCGAGGTGGAGGCCGACCCCACCCTGGCCGCCAACTGACCCCTACGAAGCCGACCGCTACGGCAGCGAGGGCAGGCGGGGGTTCTCACCCCGGGCGATCCGCTCGGTGCGACTCGTGATCATGGGCGCCCACTCGGGGTGGGTGAGGATGTAGAAGCGGTCCGCCTTCACGGCGTCGACCACCAGCGACGCCACGTCGGCCGGATCGATGCCGCTGGCGATCACCCCGGCGATGTAGTCGGCGAACCCGGCACGCAGCGCCGCACGCTGGGGGTCGGTCTCGGCGACGGGCTCGGCGGCGTCGGGCCGGTTGCGCCCGGCCTCGTGGATCCGGGTCTGCACCCACCCCGGGCACAGCACCGAAACCCCCACGCCGGAGGAGCCGGCGAGGGCGAGGTCGGCGAACAGGGTCTCGGACAGCGTGACCACCGCGTGCTTCGAGACGTTGTAGATGGCCGAGAAGGGCATGGACGTGAACCCGGCCATCGACGCGGTGTTGACGATGTGCCCCTCGCCCTGCTCGATCAGCAGCGGGGTGAACGCCCGGATGCCGTGGACCACGCCCCAGAGGTTGGCGCCGAGCACCCACTCCCAGTCCTCGACGGTGTGCTCCCACACCGGTGCGCCGGCGGAGACCCCGGCGTTGTTGCACACCACGTGGACGGTGCCGAAGCGCTCGACGGCGCGGTCGCGCAGGGCGTCGACCTCGGCGCCCACGCTCACATCGCACACCACCGGCTCGACGTCGGCGCCGTCGGGCAGTTCGGCCACCGCCCGACCGAGGGCATCGGCCTCGATGTCGGCGAGCACCACCCGCATGCCCTCGGCGAGGAACGCCCGGACCATGGCCAGGCCGATCCCGGATGCGCCGCCGGTGACCACGGCGACCTTGCCCGATAGCTCGTCCATCCCTCGCACCCTTGTCCTCGTCCGACGAGCGCGTGACTGTAGACGCCACATTGACCCGCGGGTCAGGAGGCCCCGCATCCGAGGTGGCTGCGGTTGTCGTGGTCAGACCACCACAGGTGCAGCCACCTCGGGGGGAGGGCGCCGGCGCGACGGCCGGGCGGGATCAGTAGCGGTAGTGCTCGGGCTTGTAGGGGCCGTCGACCTTCACGCCGAGGTAGTCGGCCTGGTCCGCGGTGAGCTTGGTGAGCTTCACGCCGAGGGCGTCGAGGTGCAGGCGGGCCACCTTCTCGTCGAGCAGCTTGGGGAGCGTGTAGACGCCCACCGGGTACTCGTCGGTCTTGGTGAACAGCTCGATCTGGGCGATCGTCTGGTTGGTGAACGAGTTGGACATCACGAAGCTCGGGTGGCCGGTGGCGCAGCCGAGGTTCATGAGCCGGCCCTCG
>CAZIVZ010000466.1:0-2868 GCA_964542495.1 uncultured Aquihabitans sp. | reverse complement strand
CCCGGTCGTACACCTCGCCGGCGACCAGGTCCGGCGCCAGGTCGGCGAGCGGGGCGAGCACGAACCGCCGCTCGTGCATGCGGGGGTGCGGGATCTGGAGATCGGGCTCGTCGAGCGCGACCCCGTCGATCCAGACGATGTCGACGTCGAGCGATCGCGGCCCCCAACGCTGCTGGCGCACCCGGCCGGCCGCCGACTCGAGGCGGTGGCACACGGCCAGCAGCTCCCGGGGCGACAGCTCGGTGTCGAGCTCCACCACCAGGTTCAGGAACCGACCCTGCTCCGGACCGCCGACCGGATCGGTCTCGTAGACCGGCGACACCGCCCGCACCGACGGCCCCAGGGACCCGACCGCCTCGGACAGGTGCTTGCGTCGGTCACCCAGGTTGGACCCGAGCGAGAGGAAGGCGCGGGTCATGCGGGACGGGTGATGCGCACACCCGACGTGGCCAGGGCGTGGGGCACCGGAGGTCGCAGCTTGCGGACGGCCACGGTGACCGACCTGATCCGCTCGTCGGCAGCCAGCACGGCCTCGGCGACGGCCGCGGCCAGGTGCTCGAGCAGCTGCGGACGGCCACCGCCCACGATCGTGGCCACCACGTCGCAGAGGGCGCCGTAGTCGACCGTGTCGGCGAGATCGTCGGATTCGCCTGCCGGGCGCAGGTCCACCTCGGCGTCGAGGTCGACCTCGAGCGGCTGGGCTCGGACCCGTTCCTCGGGCAGCGCCCCGCAGATGCCGACGAGCTGGAGGCCACGCAGCTCGATGCAGTCCGGGGCCGGTGAGCGGGAGGCCACCGGCTCAGGCCGATGCCCGCGGCAGGTCGAGCGCCACCGTGACCAGCTCGCGACCCACCGGGCCGAGCTGGCGGGCCAGCAGGCGCTCGGTGAGCGAGATCGCCTTGGGTCCGGTGGGGAGCAGCTCGGACCACACGAGGTAGCCGGCGATGATCCCCGAGAGCCGGTCGCCCAGCTCCTCGCCGTGGATCAGCACCTTGTTCTTGGCCGCCAGCAGGTCGCGCAGCTCCGGGTAGAACGACAGCAGGTACGGGGCGGGGTCGTCGTGGTTGCCGAACGGGCGGTGCTGCCACGTGACGCCGAACTCGTCGTAGTTGTGCAGGTTGGCCGGCGACGCGACGATGCTGATCACCGGCGAGAACCCCTGCTCGCGCACCCAGATGATCTCCTCCTGACGGCGCACCCGGCGGTGGTTGGCTCCGTAGCCGCCGGGGCGCTCGCAGACCGCGAGCGCGTCCTTCATCACCCATCGGAAGTTGCGGGGTTCGATCCCCTGGGCCCACTTCCCCTTCACCGCCACGCCATCGTCTCCTCGTTCACTGCCGGCACCTTCTTCATCGTGTGGTTCATGCGGCGGCCGCCCGCAGGGCACCGACCGTGGCGGCCACGTCGTGCACCCGCACCAGCGCGGCACCGTCGAGCGCGGCCCGGACGGCGGTGGCCACCGAGCCCTCGAGGCGATCGTCGACCGGCGCGGGCACCCCGTCGGGCGACGCGAGCGCCGCCCCCAGGAACGCCTTTCGGCTCGTGCCGATGGCGACCGGCCAGCCCGTGGCCACCAGGTGTGGCACGGCGGCGAGCAGCGACCAGTTGTGCGCCGCGGTCTTGCCGAACCCGATGCCCGGATCGATGAAGACCTCGGTCACGCCCGCGGCGCGGGCGGCGTCGGCCCGGCGCACCAGGTGGTCGGTCACCTCGGCCACCACGTCGCGGTAGCGCGGGGCTTCCTGCATCGTGCGCGGCGTGCCCTGCATGTGCATGGCCACCCAGCCGACCCGGCGCGCCGCGGCCACGTGGTGGAGCGAGGCGGTGATGTCATTGACCAGCGTGGCACCGGCATCGATGGCGGCGAGGGCCACGGCCGCCTTCGCGGTGTCGATCGACACCCGGACCTCGCCGGCCAGCGCCTCCACCACGGGCAGCACCCGCTCCAGCTCCTCGTCCTCGCTCACCGGCGTCGCGCCGGGCCGGCTGGACTCCCCGCCGACGTCGACGATGTCGGCTCCCTCGCGCACGAGGCTCCGGCCGTGCTCGACGGCCGAACGCACGTCGTGGTGGCGCCCGCCGTCGGAGAACGAGTCGGGCGTGACGTTCACGATGCCCATCACCAACGGCTGCACGGCCCGAAAGGGTACTTGGCGCTGTCAAATCCGCTCCGGGGAGGGTCTCCTCCATGACGGGGACCCGCTCCCGAGCACGCCGCGCCGGAGCGCCGTAGGGTCGGCCCGTGACCAAGCTCGGCTACCAGATGCCCAACTTCACCTACCCCGGGGTGGCCCCCGCCGACCTGTTCGGCACCATCGCCCGCCAGGCCCGAGAGGCCGACGCGAGCGGCTTCGACACGGTCATGGTGATGGACCACTTCTACCAACTGCCCATGCTCGGGCCGCCCGAGCACGAGATGCTCGAGTGCTACGCCACGCTCGCCGCGCTGGCCCAGCACACCACCACCGCACGGCTGTCGGCACTCGTCACCGGCAACACCTACCGGAACCCGGCGCTGCTGGCCAAGGCCGTGACCACCTTGGACATCGTCTCGGGCGGCCGGGCCCAGCTCGGGATCGGAGCGGGCTGGTTCGAGCACGAGCACCGCTCGCTCGGGTTCGAGTTCGGCACGTTCACGGACCGCTTCGAGAAGCTGGAGGAGGCGCTGCAGATCATCATCGGCATGTTCGCCGGCGAGAAGCCCTCGCTCGACGGCCGGTGGTACCAGGTGCACGAGGCCGTCAACTCGCCGGCCCCGCTCGCTCCCATCCCGATCATGATCGGCGGCGGCGGCGAGAAGAAGACGTTGCGCCTGGTGGCCCAGTACGCCGACGAGTCGAACCTCATCTGCGGCGTCGACGAGGTGCC
>CAZIVZ010000465.1:0-2874 GCA_964542495.1 uncultured Aquihabitans sp. | reverse complement strand
CCAGCACCACGTCGATCAGCGTGGTCTTGCCGGCCCCGTTCTCGCCGAGGAGCGCGACGCGCTCGGCCCACCCGATCTGCAGGTCGACCGGCCCCAGCCGGAAGCCATCTCGCTCCACCACCGCGCCGTGGAGCGAGGCCACCACGTCGCCGCTGCGCTCGGCGGCGCCGATCTCGAAGCGCAGCTCCCACCCCTCCCAGGGCTTGTCCACCTTCTCGAGGCGCTCCATGGCCCGCTCGGTGGCCTTGGCCTTGTGGGCGACCTTCTCGGAATCGGTGGTGTTCTTGAAGCGGATGAACTTGTCGGTCTCGCCCGACCGCTTCGAGCGCTTCACGCCCTGCACCGACCACTCCCGCTGGGTGCGGGCCCGCTCGGTGAGTTCGCCCCGCTTGGAGCGGTAGGTCTCGTAGGCCTCCTCGGCGTGGCGACGGGCGGTGGCCCGATCGGCGAGGTAGGCGTTCCAGCCGCCGGCGTAGAGGGTGGCGACGTGGGTGTGCTCGTCGAGGTCCAGCACGTGGGTGACCACCCGCTCGAGGAACGCCCGGTCGTGGCTCACCACCACGGTGGCGGCGTCGAGGCCCACGAGGAACCGCTCCAGGCGGTCCAGCCCGGCGAAGTCCAGGTCGTTCGTGGGCTCGTCGAGCAGGAACACGTCGAAGCGGGCCAGCACCGTGGCGGCCAGCGACACCCGGGCGGCCTGGCCACCGCTCAAGGTGGCGGTGGGCTGGGTGGCCAGGGCACCGTCGAGGCCGAGGTCGGCGAGGGTGGCTCCGATGCGGGCGTCGAGGTCGGGGCCGCCGAGCGCGAGCCAGCGATCGAGCGCGGTCGAGTAGCGCTCGTCGGCGCCGGGCGACCCCGCGGCCAGGGCCTGGGTGGCGGCGTCGAGCTCGGCGGTGGCGTCGGCCACGCCGGTGCGGCGCGCGATGAAGTCGGCCACGGTCTCGTGGGGGTCACGGTCCGGCTCCTGGGGCAGCAGGCCGACGGTGGCCGACGGAGGTGCCGTCTCGACCACGCCCTCGTCGGGCACGAGCTGGCCGGCGAGCACCCGCAGCAGGGTGGACTTGCCGCTGCCGTTCGGACCCACCACGCCGATTCGCTGGCCGGGGGCCACCTGGAGGTCGACGTCGACGAGCACGGGGGCGGCGTCGAAGGACAGCGAGACGCCGCGGGCGCGCAAGGTGGCCATGGTGCTCCCCGGGGCTCAGCGCCCCCGGGCCACCTCGAAGCAGGCGAGGGCGCCGGCGGTGGCCACGTTGAGGCTGGCCAGGCGGCCGCGCATCGGGATCGACACCAGCTCGTCGCAGCGATCGCGCACCAGGCGGGACAGCCCGGGGCCTTCGGCACCCAGCACCAGGGCCACGGCGCGGTCGCCGAGGTTCAGGTCCCAGATGCCCTTCTCGGCCCGCTCGTCGAGGCCGACCACCAGCACGCCCCGGTCCTGGAGCTGGCGGATGGCCGACGGCATGCCGCCCACCAGCGCCATGGGGATGTGCTCGATCGATCCCGCCGCCGCCTTGGTGACGGTGGGCGTGATGTGCACGGCGCGGTGCTGGGGCAAGACGACGCCGGTGACGCCGGCGCACTCCGCCGAGCGCAGCAGGGCGCCGAGGTTGCCGGGATCGGTGATGCCGTCGCTCAGGAGCAGGAACGGCGCGGGGGCGCCGGGGCGGGTCCGGAGGAGGTCGTCGAGGGAGACCTCGGGCAGGGGACGGGCGAAGGCCAGCACGCCCTGGGGGGCGTCGGTTCGGGCGGCGGCGTCGAGCTTGCCCCGACCCACCACCTTCACCAGCACGCGGGCCTCGCCGGCCAGCTCGCGGATGTCGTCGAGCACCGGGGCCGGGTCGAGGTCCGAGGCCAGCCAGATCTCGCGGGTGTCGCGACGGTTGGCCAGCAGCAGCTCGCGCACCGCCTGGCGGCCCTCGACCTGCTCGCCGCCCAACCCCGACTTGGCCGAGGTGCGCGGCTTGGTGGCCTGGGGGCCCATGGCCACCAGAGCGTTGCGGGCGTTGCCCTTGCCCGGCCGCGGCGGGCGGCCCTTGGCCGCCTTGCCCCCCTTGGGCGGCCCGGCCTTGGGCGGCCCGGCCTTGGGCCCACCGCCGCGCCCCGGCGGGCCGCTGCGGCCACGGGCGCCACCGGATGCTCCGCCTCGCCCGCCCTTGGCCGGGGTCATCGCCACACCTCCCGGTCCTCGAGCTCGCGTCTCGGTTCCACCTGCGCCACGTCCATCCTCGTCCTCATCTCGTCACCACGGCCACGGCCCAGCAGGCCACGCCCTCGCCCCGACCGATCGCGCCCAGGCCTTCGGGCCGGCGCCCCTTCACCGTGACCGGGGCTCCCACCGCGGCCGACAGGCGCCGGGCCATCTCGTCGCGCATCGGCGCGATCTTGGGGTGGTCGGTCACCAGCGAGGCGTCGACGTTGCCCGGCTCCCACCCGGCGGCGCGCACCTGGCGCGTCGCCTCGGCCAGCAGCTCGATGCTGTCGGCCCCGGCCCACGCGGGGTCGGTGTCGGGGAACAGCTGGCCGATGTCGCCCAGGCCCGCCGCCCCGAGCAGGGCGTCGGCGCAGGCGTGGGCCACCACGTCGGCGTCGCTGTGGCCGGCGAGGGCGCGCTCGCTGTCGAAGGTGACCCCGCCCAGCACCAGCGGGCGCTCGGGATCGTCGACGAAGCGGTGGACGTCGAACCCCTGGCCCACGCGCACGCGCATCACCGCTGCTCCAGGAGCGCCTCGGCCACCAGGAGGTCCTCCGGGGCGGTGATCTTCAGGTTCCAGCGCTCGCCCTGGACCAGGCGGAGCCGACCCCCCGCCGCGGCCACGAGCGAGGCGTCGTCGGTGGCCTCGGGCCGGGAGGCGTGGACCCGGCGGAGGGCGT
>CAZIVZ010000464.1:0-2874 GCA_964542495.1 uncultured Aquihabitans sp. | reverse complement strand
CCATGCCCATCCTCGTGGCCATGAACATGAGCCTCCTCACCCGCTGCGCCCTCACGCTCATCCCCGGCTGGGACGAGGTGCTCACCAAGCCGGTCCCCGAGCGGATGGCCCTGCTGCGCGACCCGGCGGTGCGGGCCAAGCTCCGCGCCGACGCCGAGGCCGAGGCCGCCGGGGTGTTCCGCCGCCTGAACCGGTGGGCCGACTACCACATCGGCGACACCTACGCCCCGGAGAACAAGCCGCTCGAGAGCCGGCGCGTGGGCGACATCGCCGCCGAGCGGGGCCAGGACCCGTTCGACACGCTGATCGACATCGCCCTGGTCGACGACCTGCGCACCGTCCTGTGGCCCACGCCGCTCGAGGACGACGACGCCAGCTGGAAGCTCCGCATGGAGCTGCTCGACTCGGGCCAGGCCATGATCGGCGGCTCCGACGGCGGCGCCCACCTCGACCGCATGCTCGGCAGCGTCTACCCCACGCGGTTCCTGGCCGACACCATCCGAGGCCGCAAGCTGGTGACGCTCGAGCGGGCCGTGCAGATGATGACCGACGACCCGGCCCAGCTCTTCGGCCTGCGCGACCGCGGCCGAATCGAGGTGGGCCACCACGCCGACCTCGTGCTGTTCGACCCCGAGACCATCCGCAGCGGGCCGGTGCGCAAGGCGGCCGACCTGCCCTCGGGCGCCGAGCGCCTCTTCGCCGGCTCGGTCGGCGTGGTGCGGGTCTTCGTCAACGGCGTCCCCATCGTGGTCGACGGCCAGCCGACCGGCGAGACCCCCGGCGCCCTGCTGCGGTCGGGCCGCGACACCCGCACCGTCGCGGTGGGCTGAGCGCCGCCGCCCCATCGTTCCCAACCCACGAAACGAGGCCTCCATGGTCGAGATCCCCCTGCTGGTGTCGGTCGACGATCACGTGATCGAACCGCCCGACCTCTGGGAGCGTTGGATCGCCCCGAAGTTCCGGGATCGCGCTCCCCGCGTCGAGCGGATCGGCTGCAGCCACATGGGCTACGTGGGCGGCGTGTTCGGATTCGAGACGGGCGAGGGCGGCACCCCCTGCGATTGGTGGCGCTTCGAGGACCTGCTCATCCCGCGCACGCGGGTGGAGTCGGCGGTGGGCTACGACCGCTCGGATGTGACCGTGTCGCCCACCACCTACGACGAGATGCGTCCCGGCTGCTACGACCCCGTGGCCCGCCTGGCCGACATGGACGAGGGCCGCATCGAGGCCCAGATGTGCTTCCCGTCGAGCTTCCCCCGCTTCTGCGGCCAGACGTTCTCCGAGGCCACCGACAAGGAGCTCGGGCTCGCCTGCATCCACGCCTACAACGACTGGATGGTGGAGGAGTGGTGCGGCGGCTCGGGCGGTCGCCTCATCCCGCTGATCATCGTGCCGCTCTGGGACCCGGAGCTCGCCGCCGCCGAGGTGCGCCGCAACGTGGCCCGGGGCGTGCGGGCCGTGACGTTCTCGGAGATCCCCGCCTACCTCGGCCTCCCGTCGATCCACACCGGCTACTGGGACCCGTTCTTCGCGGCCTGTGCCGAGGCCGACGTGTCGGTGCACATGCACATCGGGTCGTCGTCGAAGATGCCCTCCACCTCGTCGGACGCGCCGGCGCTGGTGGCCTCGGCGCTCACGTTCGGCAACGCCATGTCCTCCATGGTCGACTTCTTGCTCTCGGGTGTGCTGGTGCGGTTCCCGAACCTGCAGATCGCCTACTCCGAGGGCCAGATCGGGTGGATCCCCTACATCCTCGAGCGCACCGACCACGTGTGGGAGTCGAACCGGGCGTGGGGCGGCGTGGCGTCGAGCGTGCCCGAGCCGCCGAGCACCTACTACCACCGCCAGGTCTACGGCTGCTTCTTCGAGGACGAGCACGGCCTCACCGCCGACGCCCTCGCCAAGATCAACCCCGACCGCATCATGTTCGAGACCGACTACCCGCACTCGGACAGCACGTGGCCCCACAGCGCCGACACGGCCATGCGCCTGATGGGCCACCTCGACCAGGCCACGGTCGACAAGCTCTGCCGCGGCAACGCCATCCGCCTCCTCGGCCTCGACCTCCCCGTGG
Organism: uncultured Aquihabitans sp.; assembly: GCA_964542495.1. GTDB lineage: Bacteria > Actinomycetota > Acidimicrobiia > Acidimicrobiales > Iamiaceae > Aquihabitans. The sequence continues at coordinate 800 of CAZIVZ010000464.1, read as the reverse complement.
GCGTCGCCTGAGCGGCCCGTGCGGTGCGGGCGCGGGCTAGACCCGTGCCGTGCACGTCTCCCTGACGGTCCCGACCGAGGACCTCCGCCAGGCCCGCTCGATCTACCGCGAGCTCGAGGACCTGGGCTACGACCGCGCCTTCAGCTTCGAGGCCAAGCACGATCCGTTCGTGCCGCTCGCCGTCGCCGCCGAGCACACCGATCGCATCGAGCTGGGCACGGCCGTGGCCATCGCCTTCGCGCGCACGCCGATGACGCTGGCCAACGTGGCCTGGGACCTCCAGACCGTCACCGGTGGGCGCTTCGTCCTCGGCCTGGGGTCGCAGATCCGCCCGCACGTCGAGCAGCGGTTCTCCATGCCCTGGGCGCCACCGGTGGCCCGCATGCGTGAGCTGGTGCTGGCGATCCGGGCCATCTGGCACGCCTGGGAGACCGGTGAGCCGCTGGCGTTCGCCGGCGAGCACTACACCCACACCCGGATGATCCCGGCGTTCGACCCCGGGCCGAACCCGTACGGGCTTCCCCGGATCCTCACCGCGGGCGTGGGGCCGCGCCTGACCGAGGTGGCGGGCGAGGTGGCCGACGGGTTCCTCGTGCACCCGGTGAACACGCGCCGCTCGCTGCTGGAGCTGACCCTGCCCGCGCTGGCCCGGGGTGCGGCGCGTGCCGGGCGAGACCCCGCCGACCTCGAGGTGGTGTGCGTGACGATCGTGGTCACGGGCCGCACCGAGGAGGAGCTGAGCCGCTCACGCGAGGCCGTGCGCCAGCAGCTGGCCTTCTACGGCACCACGCCCGCCTACC
>CAZIVZ010000463.1:0-2881 GCA_964542495.1 uncultured Aquihabitans sp. | reverse complement strand
GGTGGTGAGCCAGCACCAGCTCGACCTCGACGTCCCCGGCGTGGCTGCCCTGCTGGCTCGCCGCGCGGCTGACGGGCTGTTCACCAGCGGTGCGGTGCGGGTGACCCCCGAAGGCCACCTCAGCCTCGTGTACAAGGCGGCGGCGGAGATCGGCGAGCTCGGCGACAACACCAACGTCCTGCGGGCTGCCATCCGAGACGACGCCCTGCTGCATCAAGCCCTGTTGGCCGACTCGGCCGAGGTCACCGTGCTCGGCCACACCCGCTGGGCGTCCATCGGGATCATCTCGCAGCCCAACGCCCACCCCATGAACTCCGACGAGCTCGGGCGGACCGACGGGCCCTACGTGACCGCGGCCCTCAACGGCGACGTCGACAACTTCGCTGACCTGAAGGTGGCCGACGAGCTGCACATCGCCTCCGAGATCACCAGTGACGCCAAGGTGATCCCCACGTTGGTGTCTCGCCGCCTCGGCGCCGGGGACGCGCCGGTGGAGGCGTTCCGCCAGACCGTGCGCCGCTTCGACGGCTCGGTGGCCATCGCCGCCAGCACCTCGGCCGCGCCCGAACGCCTGGAGCTCGGCCTGCGCGGCAGCGGCCAGGCGCTCTACGTCGGCCTCGACGACGACCTCTTCGTGGTGGCGTCGGAGCCCTACGGCGTGGTCGAGGACGCCACCCGCTACTTCCGGCTCGACGGGGAGACGCCGGCGGACCCCACCGACCCCGCCGGAACTCGGGGCCAGGTGGTGGAGCTCGATGGCTCGCGAGCCGGGACCATCGAGGGCATCACCCGGTACGCCTACGACGGCACACCGCTGCCGGTCACCGAGGCCGACCTGGTGGAACCCGAGGTGACCACCCGCGACATCGACAGAGGCGCCTACCAGCACTTCCTCCTGAAGGAGATCGAGGAGGCCCCGGGCTCGTTCCGCAAGACCCTCCGGGGCAAGATCGCCGCGGGGGCCGACGGCCTTCTGCGGGCCACGCTGGGGTCCGACACCCTGCCCCAGGCGATCCGGTCGGCCCTCGCCGACGGGTCGATCAAGCGGGTGACCGTGATCGGCCAGGGCACCGCCGCGGTGGCCGGGCAGAGCCTGGCTCGCTGGCTGGCCGCCGAGCTCGCGGCCACACCCGTGCGGGTGGAGGCGCTGCCGGCCACCGAGCTCTCGGGGTTCTCGCTGCGCGGAGACATGGCCGACACGCTCGTGGTCGCCATCAGCCAGTCGGGGACCACCACCGACACCAACCGCACCGTCGACCTCGTGCGGGGTCGCGGCGGCCATGTGGTGGCCATCGTCAACCGGCGCGCCAGCGACCTCACCGACAAGAGCGACGGCGTGCTGTACACCTCCGACGGGCGTGACGTGGAGATGAGCGTGGCCTCGACCAAGGCCTTCTACGCCCAGATCGCGGCGGGGTTCCTCCTGGCCGCCGCCATCGCCCAGGCGGTGCCTGGGACCGAGGCCGGCGCGGCCCGCCGCCACGAGCTGCTCACCGGGCTGCGGGACCTGCCCGCCGCCATGGAGGCCACGCTCGGCCGCCGAGAGGTGATCGCCGAGGCCGCCCAGGAGGTCTGCCCGCCGCGCCGGTACTGGGCCATCGTGGGCTCCGGGGCCAACCGGGTGGCCGCCGAGGAGATCCGGATCAAGCTGTCGGAGCTCTGCTACAAGGCGATCGCATCCGATGCCATCGAGGACAAGAAGCACATCGACCTGTCGTCGGAGCCGCTGATCCTGGTGTGCGCCGCGGGCCTCTCGGGCTCCAACGCCGACGACGTGGCCAAGGAGGTGGCGATCTACCGGGCCCACAAGGCCACGCCGATCGTGATCGCCACCGAGGACGAGGATCGCTTCAGCGCGGCGCTGCGGGTCATCACCGTGCCCTCGGTGCACCGGGAGCTGGCCTTCGTGCTGACCACCGTGGTGGGCCACCTGTTCGGATACGAAGCGGCACTGGCCATCGACGCCCAGGCCCGGCCGCTGCGCGAGGCGCGCGGGGCGATCGAGGAGGCGGTGTCGGTGCCCGACGCGCCCGGTGCCGAGGAGATCCTGACCGGGCTGCGGGCCACCTTCGAGCCCATCGCGGCCCGGTTCGGCGACGGGCTGCGCACCGGCGCCTACAACGGCCACCTCGAGGCGGGCACCGCGGTGCGCCTGGCGTCGATGTTCCGCTACGCCACCGGCGCGGCCCCGCTCGACGCCTACCAGGTGGAGCACGGGCGGGTGGGCACGCCCAGCCAGGTGATCGAGGACTTCACCGCCGCCCTCACGGCCGCCATCGAGGAGCTCACCCGTCCCGTCGACGCCATCAAGCACCAGGCCAAGACGGTCACGGTGGGGATCTCCCGCTCCGACGAGGGCCTGCTCGACGTGGCCCTGGTGGCCGCGGCGCTCGAGGCTGGGGCTGCCCGCGACCGCCTCAGCTACAAGGCCCTGCGCACCCTCGCCGGCCTCGACGCCGCCGTCGACGAGGTGGTGGGCTACACGCGCTACCGCATCGAGGGCGACGTCGAGGGCTCCGACGCCACGATCGTGGTGGTCGACCGCGGCGGCATCGCCCGCGACCTGCCGCTGCGCACCGAGCGCAACCCGCAGCTGCGCGGCACCAAGCACCGGGTGGCCACCGAGCGCGAGGTCACCGTGGCCGTGGGTCGCAGCGACGGTCGCAGCCTGGTGCTCATCCCCGAGGTGAAGGGCACCCAGTGCACCGGGATCACGCTGCTGCACTGCCGGTTCGCCGCCGAGCTGCCGGTGGGGCGGATGCGCACCGTGCTCGAGGCGTACCGCGGTCGCTACGCGGCCCTGAAGGACGCCGTCACCGAGACCGAGCCCACGTTCCGCGACGACCTGCTCGGGTCGGTCACCCCGATCGAGCTGCTCACC
>CAZIVZ010000462.1:0-2898 GCA_964542495.1 uncultured Aquihabitans sp. | reverse complement strand
TTCATCCCGCTCCGAGACGAGATGCAACACGGAACGCCGTCTACGCCCCCCGCTACGGGATGGCCCGTTCGGTCGACGACGTGCTGCCCCGGCGCACGCGTGCTCGGCTGCTGGCGCGCGACGCGGCGGCCGCCGCCGCCGGCGACGTCGCCCGGCTCCTGGCCCCGGTCCTCGGGTGGAGCGCCGCCGAGGCCGCCGACAGCGCCGAGGCGTACCGCACAGCGGTGGAGCTCGAGCGCACGTCGGCCGAGCTCCCCGAGACCGTGGTCGAGGACCTGCTCCGGTCCTGAGGGCGGGGGCGGCGGCGCCGCCTACCATGCGGGGCCGATGACCGACCCCACGCCCACGCCCGGCTCGCCCACGGCGCCCATCGCCATCGCCGGCGACGCTGCCTCGGCCACGGCCCACCTCACCGCACCGCTCGTCCTGCTCGACGATGCGTTCCTCGGTCGCCTCGGCGAGGTGTGCGGCGACGTCCGCCTCGACCCCGGCGAGCGGGCCGAGGCCAGCCGGGACTGGTGGCCGCTGGCCATGGTCTGGGCCACCGAGGGCCAGGTCGGCCAGGTGGCCGGTGCCCTCGTCCGACCGGCCTCGGTCACCGAGGTGGCCGGGGTCCTGCGCCTCTGCAACGAGGCCCGCGTGCCGGTCACCCCGGCCGGCGGGCGCTCGAGCGTGGTGGGCGGCACGGTCCCGGTCCACGGCGGCGTGCTCCTCGACCTCACCGCCCTCTCGGGCATCGGCGAGGTCGACGCCGTGTCCGGCATCGTCGAGGTGGCCGCCGGCACGTTCGGCCACACCTTCGAGGCCGAGCTCCAGTCCACCCACGGCCTCACCGTCGGGCACTGGCCGCAGTCGATGGAGCTCTCCACGGTGGGCGGTTGGCTGGCCTGCCGCGGCGCCGGGCAGCTGTCGAACCGCTACGGCAAGATCGAGGACATCGTGGTGGGCCTCGAGGTCGTCCTGGCCGACGGCACCGTCGTCCGCACCGGCGGCCAGCCCCGGCAGGCCGTCGGGCCCGACCTCACCCAGCTGTTCGTGGGCTCCGAGGGCACGCTCGGCGTGATCACCCGGGCGTGGCTCCAGGCCTGGCCCGCGCCCACCTACACCGCTCGGTCGGCCTGGGGGTTCACCTCCTTCGCCGACGCGCTCCACGCCATGCGCCGCCTCTCCCGGCGGGGCGCCACCCCCGCCGTGCTCCGGCTCTACGACGGCATCGAGTCGCAGCGGAACTTCGGCGTCGAGACCTCCGTCAACGTGCTGCTGGCGTTCGACGAGGGAGACCAGACCATGGTCGACGCCGGCATGGCCGTGGTGGCCGAGGAGTGCGCCGACGCCACCCGCCTCGACGACGCCCTGGTCGAGACGTGGCTCGGGCACCGCAACGAGGTGTCGGCCCTCGAAGCGCTGATCTCCAAGGGCTACGTGGTCGACACCATGGAGATCTCCGCGCCCTGGGACGCGCTCGACCAGATCTACGTCGACGGCCTCGCCGCCATCGGCGGCGTGGCGGGCACGCTCGCCGTGTCGGCCCACCAGTCGCACTCCTACGCCACGGGCGGCTGCCTCTACTTCACGTTCGCGGCCCAGGTGGCGCCGGACCAGCGCGAGGCGTACTACACCGCCGCGTGGGATGCCGGCACGCGCGCCGTGCTCGCCGGCGGGGGCTCGCTGAGCCACCACCACGGCGTGGGCCTCAACCGGGCCCGGTTCGTGGCCGACGCTCTCGGCGAGGGGCTCGACGTGCTGGCGCGGGTCAAGGCAGCGCTCGACCCGCACGGCATCTCCAACCCGGGCAAGCTCGGCCTGCCCGACCCCTTCGGTGCCGTGCGCTGGCCCCCCGCATGACGCTCGACCGCACGGTGGTGGTGCGGGGCGCGGCCGGCGGGCTGATCCTCGCCATGCCCGCGGCCCTGGCCAACGTGGTGCTGGCGGACCAGGAGCCCAAGTCGCAGGTCCTGGTGAACCTCTCGTTCGTGACCGTGCTGGTGGGGTTCGCCCTCGCCGGCTTCGTCGCCGGCCTCGATGCCACCGACCAGGCCGTCGGCCACGGCATCGCCGCCGCGCTGGTGGCGTTCGTGCCCATAGAGGCGGTCAGCATCCTCGGGCGCCTCGACCGCGGCGACCCCTTGTCGGTCCCGGCCATCGTGATCGTGGCCGGGTTCGCCGTCCTCGGCGGGCGCGCCGGCGCTCGCGTCGGTGCGGCCCGCCGTGCCAAGAAGGAGACCCCATGAAGATCCTCGTGATCGACGTCGGCACCAGCGGCGTGCGCGCCGCGGTGGTGGAGCCCGGGCGCGGCGTGGTGCACAGCCGCCGCCAGGAGGTGCTCCCCTCCTCGCCCGAGCCCGGGCTGGTCGAATTCGACGCCACCGAGCTGGCCGGGGCGGTGCTGGCCGTGGCCCACGAGGCCGTCTCCGACGCCGGCGGGGTGGACGTGGTCGGCATCGCCAACCAGCGCGCCTCCACGATCGTGTGGGACCGGGCCACCGGGAAGCCAGTGGGTCCCGGACTGGGCTGGCAGGACCTGCGCACCGTCGTCGACTGCCTCACCCTCGCCGGCCAGGGGATCCGCATGGCCCCCAACGCCGCCGCCACCAAGATCGCCCACCTGCTGGACCTGGCGGACCCCGACCGCACCCGGAACCTGTGCGCCGGCACCGTCGACACCTGGGTGGCCTGGACGCTCTCGCACGGATCGGTCCACGTCACCGACGCCACCAACGTGGCCCTCTACGGCCTGCGCACCGACGACCAGACCGACTGGCACCCCGCCGTGCTCGACGCCCTGCGCATCCCCGTCGAGGTGCTGCCCACGGTGGTCGACTCGATCGGCGTGGTCGGCGAGGCCTCCGCGCTCGACGGCGCGCCGCCGATCGCCGGCATCGCCGGCGACCAGCAGGC